>CAZXXI010000083.1:1300-6290 GCA_964644815.1 uncultured Muribaculaceae bacterium | reverse complement strand
CGCAAGAAGACTTTACGAAAAAAAATTCAGCATTAAAGAAATCGCGGAAATAACTGGTCTTATGAAAGAAGACTTGGAAAGTATCGTATGAGAAGAGCAGAAATGCTCTTTTTTTAATGTGGTGTATAAAGTGCTATTTATATTCGACACGGTTCACTTTACTTTTTTTAACTTTAACTTTATAATTATGGTCAGGTGATAGAATGAATCCAGTAGCGTTTTCTGTTTTAGGTTTCAATATTAGGTGGTATTCACTTTTAATATTGATTGGTGTTTTTGCGGCGTATTTTATGATAGTAAAAGAGGCTAAAAGATTTAACATCTCCGAAGATGTAATCTTCAACATGTTTTTTTGGACGCTCATAATAGGAATAATAGGGGCAAGACTATATTATGTCGCTTTTAACTGGGATTATTTTGGAACACATATAGGAGAGATTTGGCAGATATGGAATGGAGGACTCGCTATCCATGGAGGAATACTCTTCGGATTAGTTGTACTAGGTATCTATACAAAAAAGCATAATATCAATATGTTAAAGATTTTGGATATAATAGTAGTACCTCTATTCTTAGCGCAAGCAATAGGAAGATGGGGAAATTTCTTCAACAGCGAAGCTTATGGTATGGCAACGTCATTGAATCATCTGCGAAGTTTACACATACCGGAGTTCGTCATCTCAGGAATGAAAATAAATGGCATATACTATACGCCGACATTCTTTTATGAATCGCTTTTGTGTTTAGTCGGATTTTTTGTCCTTTTAATAGTTCGTAGAATGAAGTTTGTGAAAACGGGGCAGATAGCGGCTATATATATGGTATGGTATGGAGTAGGTAGATTCTTTATCGAAGCTATGCGTACCGATTCATTGATATTTTTAGGATTTAAAGTAGCACAGTTGGTATCGCTGTTGATGGTAGTAATAGGAATAATCATATTCATCATATGTCTACAAAAAGGAAAGTATGTAGGCCTTTATAATGATGAGATGACTTCTTAGAAAGGAATGAAGAAAATGATTTACGATGTCATAGTGATAGGACTCGGTCCAGCAGGAATTGGAGCATCTATATATGCTAAGAGAAGTGGGCTCAACGTTTTAGTACTCGAGGGAAAAATGCCAGGTGGACTTTTGAATTATACAAATGTCGTCAATAATTATCCGGGATTTATAAACATAACGGGACCGGAGTTAGCGATGAAGATGTATGAGCATTTCAAGTCTTTCGATATCGAGTATAAAAATGAGGATGTCATCGATATCGAAGTGGGAAACACCAAAAAAGTGGTTACCAATCGAGGAGAGTACGAATGTAAAAATGTCATTATAGCGACGGGAAGAAGTCGAAGAAGTTTGAATTTGCCGAATGAAAACGAACTGCGAGGTGGAGGCATTAGCTATTGTGCTATGTGTGATGGACACTTCTATAAAGATAAAAGTGTCGCTGTCGTCGGAGCAGGAGATAGCAGTTTAGAGGAGGCCCTTTATCTTGCAAACATAGTTAAAGAAGTGACGATTATCGTTCGAAGGGATAGATTAGCGGGCAATGCTGAACTCGTGAAACGGGTGGGTGAAGCGTCAAACATAAAAATCATGTACGGAAAAAATGTGGTCGAGCTCTTGAGCGAAGATGGCAAGTTGAGTGGTGTCAAACTGGACGATGGAAGTACAATAGATGTCAGTGGACTGTTCGTCTATATAGGGTTCGATCCGGTATTGCCTTTTAAGAGCGACTTGGGACTCGAACTAGAAAATGGCTATATCGTCGTCGATGAACACTTCGAGACAAACATAAAAGGAATATATGCAGCAGGGGATATCGTCAAGAAAAATCTCTATCAAATAATTTCAGCAGAGTACGAGGGCGCATGTGCAGCGACACATATAGCGGGAAAATTGACAAACAAAAATTAGAGTGATAGAATAAACGCCAAATAGATGAAGAGGTACTTATGAACAATTTAGTTTTGGCTTACTTAGGAGATGCAGTTTTTGAGTTAGCAGTGCGAGAACATTTGATAAAAGAGGGCATTTGTAAAGTAAAAGATTTACAAAAAGGTTCCGTCAACTTTGTAAGTGCAACCGCTCAAGCAGAAATTCTCGAAAAACTAATGGAGAAAAATTTTTTGAAAGAAGAAGAAATGGATGTCGTCAAGCGCGGTCGGAATGCGCATAGTCATACTAGCAAAAGTACCGACATAGTGACTTATAAAAAAGCTACCGGCTTAGAAACTTTAATCGGATTCCTATATCTAAACGATAGGAATAGATTAGATGAGATTATGAAGGAGGTATTGAAATGAAAGTTTATGGTAAGAACGTTTTTAATGAACTTAAAAATAATACAAATCAGATTAGAAAAGTGTATCTTTCCGCATCTTTTAAAGATAAAGAAATAATCGATTTCATAATGGAAAACAAAATATCGTATGTAACCTTAGATAAAAAGTCATTCGATAAAATGAGCGAAGGGAATACTCAAGGAATCATTTTAGACATCAGCGAATACGTCTATAAGGATATCAAGAGTCTCGATACGACAGAGAAAAAAATCGTCATTTTAGATCACATAGAAGACCCTCATAACTTTGGAGCGATAATCAGAACGTGCGAAGCTGCAGGAGTAAAATCCATCATAAAACCTAAAGATAGATGTGTCGGAGTCAATGCTACAGTCATGAAGACGAGTACAGGAGCTTTGGAATATGTAGACATATATGAAGTAGCGAACCTCAAAAATGCTATAGAATATTTGAAAAAGAACGGTTACTTCATATATGGAGCTGAGGCCGATGGCAAGAGGTATGACGAAGTCGACTACAGCGATAAAATGGCACTCGTCATCGGCAGTGAGGGATTTGGCATGTCGCGAATAGTTAGGGATGCTTGCGATGAAATAATCAGTATCCCGATGTATGGTCACGTCAACAGTCTCAATGCGAGCGTATCTTTTGGAGTTTTAATATATGGAATTAAAAACTGAAAACGATTCATATTTAGTACATTTAGTTCGCGAATTTAACGACCCTGCGAAAGATTATTTATACGAAAAATATAGTTCTCTTATACATTCAGAAATAAATAAATTTAAAACAAAAGCAAAGACTTTGGATATAGATCCTTTCGATTTATCACAGGAAGCAATGTTAGCTTTTAGTCATGCGATTAACAACTATAAAGATAGCGAAGATACAAAATTTATGACATTTGCTACGCTTTGTATAAGAAGAAGACTGTCAAATTTTGTCTCCAAATACGAGACAAATAAAAGTAAAATGCTCTCTTCGACGGTAGCGCTCGATAAAAAAAATATAGAAGGTAACTCTTTAATCGACTCCATCGAAGACGAAACAGTACGCGATCCGCTTAGCCAAATAATAAATGAGGAGACTCTTTTAGAAATAAATAAAAGTCTTAAAAAGCTTAGTGGAAACGAAAAAATGGCTTTGCAATTTTATTTGATGGGGAAGAATGCCAATGAGATAGCGGAGATTATGAATATGTCTTTAAAGCAAATTTATAATTTGTTACATAGAGCTCGCAATAAGGTCAAACAGTAGCACCGTGGTAGCGGGCTTTTTTCATGTAAATATTGGCTGTGTTAGCGATTTACAAGTAATCTTTATTCTGATATAATACCACGTAGAAATGGGAATGATGTAGTTATGTCTTTAAAAGCAGGAATAGTCGGATTACCTAATGTAGGTAAAAGTACGTTATTTAACGCGATTACTAAAAAACATATATTAGCGGCAAATTATCCTTTTGCTACGATAGAGCCGAATGTCGGGGTAGTCACAGTACCGGATGAACGATTAAATCACTTAAACGAGTTATATAAACCTAAGAGTTTAGTTGCTACGTCTTTTGAGTTTACCGACATCGCGGGATTAGTAAAAGGCGCTTCTAATGGTGAGGGATTGGGGAATAAGTTTCTATCACACATAAGGGAAGTAGATGCCATAGTCAATGTGGTTAGATGTTTTGAGAATGCAGAAATTACACACGTAGAAGGTAGAATAGACCCCATTAGAGATATAGAAATTATCAATACGGAGTTAATTCTTGCCGACTTAGAAGTAATAGAAAACAGAATCGGTAAAATAGGTAAGAAGATGCAGATGGCCAAAGAGAAAAAAGAATTGATAGAAATAAATGCACTTAAACATACGAAAGAGATATTGGAAAATGGTATTCCTTTAAGGTTGGCCGATTTATCGACGGAAGAAATAGACGTTTTAAAAGCGTTTAACTTGATTACTATTAAACCGGTTATATACGTCGCGAACGTGAGTGAAGAAGATGCTGTTGTCGGAGATAATGAATATACTTTGAAAGTTAAAGATTTGGCGGCGAGAGAAAAAGCTGGCGTCATAGTGATGAGCTGTGAAGTGGAAAGTGAACTTTCGGATTTAGAAAATGAAGAAAAGAACGCCTTTCTAAATGAGCTAGGTATAACAAATAGTGGCCTAGATAAATTGATATATCAGACTTATAGTCTACTAGGATTGCGCACTTTCTTTACGGCTGGGGCGGATGAAGTACGAGCTTGGACTTTTAGAGAGGGCATGAAAGCTCCAGAGTGTGCGGGAATAATACATACCGATTTTGAGCGCGGGTTTATCCGCGCAGAGGTCATGAGTTATGACGATTTATTAGAATACGGTACAGAACTTAAAGTTAAAGAGGCAGGTAAAACGAGATTAGAAGGGAAAGAATATGAAATGAGGGATGGTGATATCTGTTATTTCAGATTCAATGTGTGATATTAATGAAGAATAATAAAAAGGATAAAATTATAGATCCCAAGAAAATAGATTGTGAAAAGACGGGGAAGTTTATAGCAAAGCTTAGAAATGCTTTAGGCCTTACTCAAGATGAATTAGGGGAGTTGCTCTTTATTTCTAGAAAATCTGTATCGAAATGGGAAACGGGAAGAGCTTATCCGTCTATAGATATGTTAATTCGCTTAGCGTCGATTTTGG
>CAZXXI010000083.1:0-1290 GCA_964644815.1 uncultured Muribaculaceae bacterium | reverse complement strand
GGGTGTCACCTTCGATGAGTTAATCGCGGGACAATTTTTAGATAAAAAATCGAAGAAAAGAGATATAATTTTTAAGATTATTAAAATTATTAAAACCAAAGCTTTTAGAATAGCATCTGCAGTTTTTTTGTCTTTTTGTATTCTTTTGGTCGTGGCTTTATCTTTTTATAAATTGAGTGCGACCAGATTCTACTCCTTGAATTATGAAGACGACAACTTTAGTTTTGTAAATGGAATAGTACGGGTAACACCTGGGAACAGTTATATAAATTTTGGTACTACTAATTTTTTAGTCGCCGATGTCGATGAGGACACAGAGTTCAATTATACACTGTATTATTATGACAGCGGAAGAGAAGTCGATATAATTTCTTTTAGTGATTTAGACATCTCCTATTTAGATAATTCTACAAGTCTCGACAAATACTTAAGAAGAGTTTGGTTAAAACCTCTATTTTTAAGAGTCATGTATAAAAATATCTATAATGAAGAAAAGGTATATAACTTGAAGTTGGATATTGCTCGTAAAACAGATGATGGCGATGAGATTATTTTGAAAGACGATGTCATTATGACTTTGTCTGATGATGAAATTGAAAACTTTAATGTGAAATTTTTATTCGACATGAATAAAGATGAAATAAAAGAGACCTATGATGGTAAGAGTATAACGGTTGATAAGAAAAAGTATAAGTTAACGTATGATAAAAAAGAGAATATGTTAGAAATTAAAAATAATGAAAGTAAGATTAGTATTTTATTTAAAGCAAAAATAATTATAATGAATCAAAGTTTTGTTAATATAGATGACGATTACATGATTAAATGGAAAGATGAAAAGAAAAGTGACAAGTTAGCAATTATAAAGACAATGAAAAAATTGCAGCTACTGTTTGCTACAAAACAGTAGCGTGACCATTTATTATATTTCCAATATTATCTTAGTTGGAAAGGAGAATGGTTAAATGAAAAAAATTATAGGAGGAAGCTTATTTGCTTTAATTAGCAGCCTTTTATTTTTATGTAACGTTAATGCCGAGTCAGTATATTATACAAATCTTCGCGGAGTAGAAATGACTCAGGCTGAATATGAAAAAATGAAAGAATATTTTTCAGAAAGAAAAATAAACAGTTTAACTCAAAAAGATTTTGATCTATATAATGATGCAATTGCAATAAGTAGTGAAGTCGTATATCAGAGAACAATTTCTTTAGATGGAAAAGTTATCAAAGAAGAAATTATTTCTGAAGAAGAGTACAATAATGAGTCATATGAAAATTTACCTGTTC
>CAZXXI010000082.1:0-6362 GCA_964644815.1 uncultured Muribaculaceae bacterium | reverse complement strand
AAAAAGCCATATGACAAAGTCAATATCAATAAGACTACTCCTACGGATAATGTTATTTTTAAAGATTGTTTAGATTTATTCGTCGCTTTTTCTTCCATATCATCATATCCTTACTATACAAAATTATAACATAATACATGATGGTTTTACAACTGAAAAAAGAGTATTGACTACTCTTAAATCTAGAAAGTACCTCCACCGGCACCTCCACCACCGGAGCCTCCCCCTGAGAACCCTCCAAAACTGCCTCCCGACATGTTGGAACTGGCGTTTTGAGCACTTATGACGCTCATGCTCTTCGTATGAGCCATCGCCATACTCTTAGTTATCGAATTCATCAAGTAGAAGTCGCTGTAGGTGAAGTAGCGAGGCCCTATGAAGTCTTCGTCCATATTTAATTCGCTTATTTTTACTTTCATCGCCTTCTGGACTTCGGCCGCGACGCCCAAAACGGTTGCATATACCAAATATTTATCCCATAGTTTTACTTCTGGCAGTTCTTTGTCCTTGAAAGAACCGAAGTCGAGTAAGAACTTTTTAAATGCTTTCCACTTCAAAAAGTGTTCTCTTCCCTTTTTACTCCACTTTTTGAATGTTCCGACGTAGATTAAGTAAGCTATCGCTCCGAGTATAACTAAGAATGGTAATATCATGACGTTACATGCGAACAATATAACGGTGATTATTATGCCCAATATGAAGTATAGAACCGCAATTGCAGTCGCTTTCGTATGTTCTTCGAAGAAATCCTCTGCCATGCCATCTTTGGTGGCCGATAGCTTCCATGCATCGTACCCTTTCATGAATACTTCAGCCGTCTTGTATTTAGATGAGAATTTTTCCAATTCCTTTAGAGTTACTTTGCCCTCACTTCCGACTGTATCGAAGAGCAAGTCGACTAACTTATTCTCCGTATCGTTCAGTTTATCCCTCGTTTTGAGAACCAAAGTGATATTCTTTTTATCGGCTGCATCTTCTATAAAGTCGATGTTCTTCTTGTATATCAGATTCATGACAGAAGCGCTGAAGGCGTCGGTCGTGATGTCCTTCTTCATCAAATAGTCGACTACTTCTACGTTATAGTCGCCCGTAAACTCGCGATAATAGTCGTAATCGAAGCCGACGTCGTATTCCTTGTCGTACTTAAAATACGTCCTAATCCATAGAGCAACCAAACCGATCATGTAGGCTATACCGAGCCCGATAGAACCATAATAAGTTATTTTGATGAGCATTCTCGTTCTATTGGCCTCTTTGATATTTTTCTCTTCGACAGCGTCGATTTTATCCAAGGCATCCATCTCGCTGTGATTAAGGGCATCTTGTAATAGGGGGACGAGTTTCTTATCGAAAACTAATCGAACTGATATTTCTTGTCCCATCTTATAGTTTTGCATCTCGAGTAAGGCACCCTTATACAAAGGATTCCCTTCTTCATCTTTATTCTCGCTTATATAGCTGATATTTCCATACAACGGTCCATGTGCCCATGCCCTGAAGACATCTTTAGAACTCACGCCCGCCGTCGTAACTTGGATGTGCACGTTGTTCGCATCGTCTGTATCGAGTTTAAAGACGTTCATAAAGAACTCGGCTACGTCGTTATGGATGACTACAGCCTGGTTTATGTAGTATTCGTAATAATAGACTATATATCCCGAACTGTTGGGACTATACGTCTTTATCTCATAACCGTTAGAAAGCATCTCTTTAGTATAAACGCCCGTATCACCGACGCTGGCATAATCTCTTTCTTGGTAGTCTTCATAAAGACCATTTAAAAGGTTCCAACCTATGTCTTCTTTAGCTATCTTTCTAGCTGATACGTGGGATATAGTTATCCCTCTAGCGTTATATATGCTCGACTCGTAGAAGTCGACATTCCCCGGTTCCCAAGGCGATAGAGCGTCGTTTTTATAGTAGATATCCTTCCTATTGCCGTTTAGGGAACCTTCGACGACGACGGCTTCCTTTACGTGCACGCTTCCTACCATATCGATTTCATAAGAGATATAGACGTCTTCCACTTCGCAGTCGTGTTCTACTGCGCATACGTTAATAGGTATTATTATGGCAAGTACGATTGCCAAATATAGTTTAAATTTTTTCATATGTCTCTCCTAAAAAAGGCTTAACACCATCTGTTAAGCCTAAAATTCTACTTTTACGTTTTCTCTTTCACTAGCTTCCGCTTTGAAAAATTCTTGCTTTTGGAACTTAAACATCCGAGCTATTATATTAGATGGAAACATATCTATCTTGTTGTTCAATTTAAGTGCTGTATCGTTGTAAAACTTACGAGCATAGCTTATTTTGTTCTCTGTCTCTTCCAACTGGCGTTGTAATTCTAAGAAATTTTCGTTGGCTTTTAATTCTGGATAAGCTTCTGATAAGGCGAACAATTTAGTTATCGCATTAGTGAGCTCTCCATCGGCCTTCATCGCATCTTCTCTAGAACCGGCACTCAAATATGTATTTCTAGCTTGTACTACTTTTTCTAGCGTTTCACTCTCGTGTTTAGCATACCCCTTGACGGTATTTACGAAGTTCGGAATGAGGTCGAACCTTCTTTTTAATTCGACATCTATCTGACTCCATTGGTCGCTCACCCTATTTCTAAGCGCAACCAAGTTGTTATACGTCGCTATTACATATATGATTAAAACTGCAAGTACTATTAAGACTATTATTAATTCTAACGGCATGTACATTCTCCCTTCTATTCTATAATACTATCATATTTCTCTATTCTTTTCAATATACCCTCGTCGTCTTTGAATTCTTCTTTGACCGCTTCGATGTATTTGTTCATGTGCACTTTATCTTCCATCGCGACCAAAATGTCTTTTATCTGCCTTATCGTCTTCGCGACGGCGTTTTTGCTGACTCCGTTATTCTCGGCAATCTCTTCTAAAGTCAAATTCTCGAAAAAATAGTCTTGGAATGTCTTCCGTTGCTTTTCGGTGAGCGTTTTTTTATAGAGGTCATATAACTTGGTATAAAACAGTATCTCTTCCATTACATCAAATCCTTAAATAAACCGTATATGTACGATTCGATATCGAAAGATTTCAAGTCTTCCATCTGTTCACCTAAACCGATGAACTTGACCGGTAACCCCACTGTCTCTTTTATGGCTAAGACAATTCCACCTTTCGCCGTACCGTCCAATTTGGTCAACACGATTCCCGTTATGTCGGTGATGCTCTTAAAACTCTCTGCCTGACTTATTCCGTTTTGACCAGTCGAGGCATCTATTACTAGAAGCGTCTCGTGTGGTGCACCTTCGACATGTCTTCCGATTACTTTGTTGACTTTCTCCAGCTCTGCCATGAGTCCGGTTTTGTTCTGAAGCCTTCCCGCTGTATCGATTAAGACAATGTCGGCCTCTATCTCTTTAGCCTTCACTAGCCCATCGAAGATGACACCCGCAGGGTCGATATTCTCTTTTCCGTAGAAGTCGACTCCTACTCTATCCGCCCAAACTTGGAGCTGTTCGGTGGCACCTGCCCTAAATGTATCTCCGGCAATCAGCAAAACTTTATGGCCTTCATTTTTATACTTATAGGCCAGTTTTCCTATAGTAGTCGTCTTACCGACGCCGTTAACTCCGACGAGTAAGATGACAGTAGGTCCAACTTCCGCCATCTTTATCTTGTCTGAAAGACTCTCCCCATTGACATAGATCAAAAACATCTCGTCGACGATGACTTCGCCCAACTCCTTCGTATTAGTGATGCTCTCTTCCCTGACGCGCTTCTTGAGTTTATCTAAAAGTTCGTATACCGTCTTGACACCTATGTCGGCTTCTATCAATATTCTCTCTAACTCTTCGTAGTATTCTTCACTTATCTTCGTATACTTAATCCCGAGAAGCGACAACTTAGAGACGAACTCATCTCTCGTCTTCTCTAGTCCCTTATCATAACTTTCGATGTCCTGTTTTTCTTCTTTTTTAAAAACCGTCTTAAATTTGTCGAATAGTCCCATCAAAACCCTCCTCTATTTGCTACACGTCGCCGTGTTCATGTCGACCGCATAACTGCTGCCATCGCGTTTGACGAAGACGACTCCTTCACAATGTTTACCTTCATCTTGGAAGTAGTTGTGCTCTATCAGCTTTGCTACTGGTATTTCGATATGAACCCACCTTTTTGTCTCAGTATCCGCCCTACATATGACGTTTTCTTCAGTCGCTACCCAAGATGTCGACTTGCAGTTGTAGATGCTCGATAAAGGGTCATCTAACTCCAAAGCTAACTGTCTTCCTGCATCCTTCAAATTTCTCTCTTGCAACTTAGAAAGGCTATTCAAAGCGCCCTCTTTTGCACTCATAATCATCGGTACGGCGATAACCATTAAAAGTCCCAATACGACGATGACCGCTAAGAGTTCCATAATTGTAAAACCACGTTTCTTCATAATCATATTCACCTATACACAAGTATAGCAGTATTCACTTGAAAATTCAAACTAAATAGTGTATAATCTAATTATCTTTTAACGCTTTTACAAGAAAATGTTTATTTGAAAAATTAAGAAAGAAAGAAGGAATTTTTTTACTATGAAAGAAAAAAATCTCACTACATCTGTATTCGCTCTAGGCGGATTAGGTGAAATAGGAAAAAACATGTACGTCGTTAAAAATGAAAAAGAGATAATCGTCATCGATGCCGGAGTCATGTTCCCTGAAAACGATATGTTAGGCGTCGATTATGTCATCCAAGATGTCAGCTATTTAAAAGAAAATGAAGATAAAATCGTAGGATTATTTATCACCCACGGGCACGAAGATCACATCGGTGGTATACCATTTTTATTGGGAAGCGTTAAGATACCTAAGATTTATACTCCAAAAATAGCACACGACTTAATCGTCAAAAAACTAGTAGATAGAAATATTAAATACGACGATATGGTCATCTATGACGAAAACTCGCTTATAAAGTTCGACACGATGAGTGTCGAGTTCATAAGGACTAGCCACTCCATCCCGGACAGCTATGCCATAGCGATTCACACGCCTCAAGGCCTCATCATCGAATCCGGAGACTATAAGTTCGACTTTACTCCAATCGGACCGATGAGCGACATCCATAAGATGGCTCGTTTTGGCGAAGAAGGCGTTAAACTCCTTCTCGGCGAATCGACGAATGTCATGAGTCCAGGCTTTTCTAAGAGTGAATCGTGTGTCGATGAGACCATCGGTTCTATATTCACAAAATATGCTTCTAACCGCATAATATTAGCAACATTCGCTTCGAATATATACCGCATCAAACACATCGTCGAAACTTGTCGTGAACACGGCAGAAAAATCGTCACTTTCGGTCGCAGTATGGAATCTGCTAAAGAGATAGCGATTAAAAACGGCCTTATCGTCGACTCATCTATCTTCATCGAAGCCAATGAAGCTAAAAATTTAAAGAAAAATGAAATATGTATTCTATGTACGGGAAGCCAAGGTGAACCGCTTGCGGCTCTATCGCGCATAGCGAATGGAACGCATAAACAGATTACTCTTCTTCCCGACGACATTGTCGTCTTCTCTTCCAACCCGATTCCTGGTAACGCGGCATCTGTCAACCGCGTCATCAATAAATTGTACTTAAAAGGCGTCAAAGTCGTCACTAACGACGAACTATCTGACATCCACACTTCTGGACACGGTAAACAAGAAGAGTTGAGACTCATGTTGAGATTATTAAAACCTGAATACTTCATGCCCATCCATGGCGAATATCGAATGCTAAAGCAACATAAAGAACTGGCTATCTCGTGCGACGTAAAAGAAGAAAATATCTTCATCATGAAAAACGGTGAATCTATCGATTTGACTTCCTCAGGTATCACAAGAGGTAAAAACTACCAAGCTGCCGATGTCTATGTCGACGGTTCTAGAATCGGTTCTATCGGTAGTGTCGTCTTGAAAGATAGAAAGCTTATGAGTAAAGATGGCATATTGGTCGCTATACTGAATTTAGACGTCAACAAGAAAGAATTGCTCCTCCACCCTAACGTAACTACGCGCGGATTCATTTTGGTAAACGAAAACGCCGATTTGATTCTATCTATCAGCAAACGCATCCAATCGATTGTCAAAAAGTACTTCCAATCTAACGCCAAGTACAACTATCTCGATTTAAAAAATCAAATAATCTTGGAGTTAAACTCTTATATAGTAGAACTCACTGGTCGAAGACCTATCATACTTCCAGTCATAATGGAAATTAAGTAAAATTTAAAAACGACTTAGTCTAAACTAGGTCGTTTTCATTAACCTTTAGGGTGTGGCTTGTGAAGAACAAGCCATCAAAAAACCACTAGCTAAGCTAGTGGGAGTTAAAATGCTTTCAGCAATA
>CAZXXI010000081.1:0-6475 GCA_964644815.1 uncultured Muribaculaceae bacterium | reverse complement strand
CATTTTTCTCATCGAAAGGGTGCAAAATGGCACAAAAATAGAACATGCGTTCTATTCTAAACCATTTTATAGAACAGATGTTCCAATCTAAATTCACGTTTCAAAATAATCTCCAAAGGTTTATTTTTTTTCTCCACTTTGATATAATATTCTAGTAAAGAAAAACGAGGTGAGAAAAATGAAAGTGATATTACTACAAGATGTTAAAAAACAAGGAAAAAAAGACCAAATTATCGATGTATCAGACGGATATGCGACTAACTTTCTAATAAAAAACAAACTCGCTGTACCGTATACTAAGACGAGCAAAAATATATTGGATAAAGAATTGGACAAACGTGCGAAAGATGAAGAAGCCCTCATCGACGAATGCCAAAAGATGAAAGAAAAGATGGAAAAAGAGAGATTCAGTTTTGTCTTCAAGTCCGGAGCCGATGGCAAACTTTTCGGTACGGTGTCGACAAAACAACTCGCCGAAGAACTGAAGAAAAACGGTTATAATATCGATAAAAAGCAAATACTCTTAGACACAAAAATAGACACTTTAGGAGTATACAACGTCAAAATACAACTACATAAAAAAATAAGTGCTACTATAAAAGTACACATCTGTTAGGAGGAAGAAGTAAATGGTTACGAGGAAGATGCCCCAAAATTTAGACGCCGAGATGTCATGCCTTTCGGCTTGTCTTTTGTTGCCGAGTGCGGCCGACAAAGTTTGCGAAGAACTCACTGCCGAGATGTTTTTTAGCGATGCCAATCGCAAAATATTTGAAGCAATTTTCGAACTCCACGAACATAAAAAGCCGATAGACATGATGACTCTTACGAACGAGCTCGAAAAAGATAATAAGATAGCCCTCATCGGTGGACTTGAATACTTGAGTGAAGTGGTCGATTCTATTGTCAGCGCTGCAAACATCGATTATTATATAAATATCGTCCTAGAAAAATATTTGAGAAGGCGCCTCATCGAAGTTTCGACCGATATAACGACGTCTGCTTATGAAGAGTCGTCCGACACGAACGAAGTCGTCGACAATGCTGAGAAACAGATTTTTACCGTCACTAAAGAGCGCAAAGCGGGCGAATTTAGAAGCATCAGCGAAGTTCTTCGTTCTACCCAGACGAGATTGGAGTTTTTAGCCAAAAACGGTTCAGCAATCACTGGGCTCCCCAGCGGCTTCAAAGACATCGACATCATGACGAGTGGTTTTCACGAAAATGAACTCATCATCATCGCCGCTCGTCCAGCAATGGGTAAGACGGCCTTTGCTCTAAACCTAGCAATAAATGCTGCCCTATCTACGACTAAAGCCGTCGCCATCTTCAACCTGGAGATGGGAGCAGAACAGTTAGCTGAACGTATGATAGGCTCTGTCGGTGGTATCGACATGAAAAAGATTAAGACTGGTTCTCTTGAAGACAAAGACTGGCAAAAGATTAACGAAGCCATGAGTGAACTTGGCGAAACGAACATCTACATCGAAGATACTTCTGGTATCACCGTCGGAGACATTCGTGCCAAATGCCGTCGCTTAGCTAATTCAGAAAAAGGACTTGCCATGGTTCTCATCGACTACTTACAGCTCATTCAAGGTGGAGCTCGCTATGCGGGCAACCGCCAACAGGAGATATCCGAAATATCCCGTTCTCTAAAGACGATGGCCATCGAATTAAAAATACCGGTCATCGCCTTAGCCCAATTATCGCGTGCAGTAGAACTGCGTGAAGATAAACGTCCGATGATGAGCGACCTGCGTGAATCCGGTTCTATCGAACAAGACGCCGATATCGTTGCGTTCCTCTACCGTGACGACTACTACAATCCTAACAAATACGATTTATCGAGTAACACTTCCGTTACTGAATTCATCATCAGCAAACAGCGTAGCGGTAACACCGGTACAGTCGAACTCCTATTCGAAAAAAATATGAGTAACTTTGTCGACTACATGAAGAAAGAAGGAGATTTACCTAATGTCAAAAAAGATTAATACAGGTGGAATAATTCTAATAGTAATATCGACAATATTTCTACTCGTCTTAGGATTTGCTAGAATAGATAAAAAAGAAGCTAAAACTTCTTACCTAGTTTATTTAAATGGTCAAAAGATGGGGCTTATTCAAGACAGAGAAGAACTTTATTCACTCATAGATAAGGAACAAGAGACTATTAAAAACGATTTCTCCGTAGAAAAAGTATACCCTCCTGAAGGACTAGAAGCGATAGAATATACGACATATGCCCAAAACTACAAAAGCGCCAATGAAATATATAATGCGATTGCTACAAATAGCACTTTTACTATAAAAGGCTACACTGTTACCATCAGACCCGAAGAGGGTGAAACCAAATACATCAACATCTTAAATAAAGAAGATTTAGAGCCAGCTCTTATAGATGCTATCAGCGCTTTCGTATCTAAAGAGAGTCTGGAAGCATATATCGATGATGACCAAGTACAAATTACTGATACCGGCAAAAAAATAGAAAACGTCTACTTTGATGAAAAAATAACGATTAAAGAGTCATTCATTCCGGTCGATGAAATGATTATTACTAATAAAAGCGACTTGACGAAATATTTGTTATTCGGAACTCTCGAAAAGCAAAAAGAGTATACCGTTAAAGAAGGTGATACGCTCGAAAACATTGCCTTTAAAAATGAGCTGAGTAACGAGGAATTGCTCATCGCTAACCCCGACTTAGCGAGCATCAACTCTCTTATAAGTACGGGACAAAAATTAAACATAGGACTTATCGACCCATTATTTACTATCGTCGAAGAAGCCGAAGTTATCGAAGATACGACCGAACCTTTTAAGACGGTTACCGAAAGAAGCTCGAGCCTATATCCGAGTCAATCTTACACCAAACAAGAGGGGAAGAATGGTAAAAACCGCGTTACTGAAAAAGTACTGCGCAAAAATGGCGAAATCCAGACACTTTATGTCACCTCTTCCTATCGCATTGCTGAACCAGTCAACAAAATCTACGTACAAGGTACTAAAGTATCACAATCGTTTGAAAACATTCCACCAGCAGTATCGAGTACCGATTGGGGATGGCCAACGATCAGCCCATACGTAATCACTAGCCGTTTTGGTTATCGTTGGGGACGTCTGCACCGCGGAATAGATATCTCAGGTAGCGGCTTCGGATCACCTATATATTCTTCGACTGACGGAACCGTCATCAATGTCTTCGCCGGCTGTGCTAACCGCGGATATTACGGTTCGTCTTGCGGAGGAAGCTTCGGTAACTATATCGAAGTTAGAGCTACTAACGGCATGATAATCTACTATGCCCATATGATGAATAGATTCCCGGTCTCCGCCGGACAGACGATATCTAAAGGCCAAGTCATCGGTTATATGGGTTCTAGTGGTTCATCGACTGGAACACACTTACACTTCGAAATAAGAGATACGGGCGGTACACCGTATGACCCTTGTAGGACGGCGTTCTCATGTTAGTCTGCGTTTTAGCCTCAGGTTCAGAGGGAAATTGTACTTACGTCGAAACGGACGATCTGAAACTCTTAATCGATATCGGCATGAATAATAAATATATAACTGAACGTCTAGAAGAATTGGGGGTAAATGCCCTTGACATCGACTACATAATCATGACTCACACGCACAACGACCATACGGCTGCCCTCAAAACGTTCATCAAAAAGAGCAATCCTAAAATAGTTTTGACCGCGAACATGCTCGAAGAACTCGATTATTTAAAAGAATACGAAGATTTAATCGTACAAGACGACGGCTTCACAGTCGGTTCAACCGTGGTAACTCCCTTTAAAACGAGTCACGATGCCGTGGATGCCCGCGGATATTTGATAGAAGATGGCACTTCTTCCGTAGTCTACATGACCGACACCGGCTATCTAAACCAAAAGTATTTCGACTTGCTCTATGATAAAAATATCTACATAATCGAAGCTAATCACGATGTCGAGATGCTCATAAACGGCAGCTATCCTAAATGGCTAAAATCGCGCATATTGAGCGACGAAGGCCATCTTTCGAATAATGCCTCCGGATTTTATCTCTCCAAACTCATCGGCCCTTCGACTAAAAAAGTCTTTCTAGCTCACTTATCCAAAGAAAACAATACTCCGGAAGAAGCCCTGAGGACAGTTAAAAAAACCTTGATGGAGTACGATATATCTTTCGACGACTTTTCTGTTGCCAAACAAAGAGAAAAGAGCGAAGAGGTAAAACTGTGATAAACATCATCTGTTCGGGCAAGATAAAAGAGCAATACCTCGTCGATTTAATCGCCGACTATCAAAAGAGAATATCCAAATATCACAAGATAGAAATAATAGAGTTAAAAGACGAAAACGACTTACAACGAGAAGGAGAAAACATTCTAAAACATATCCAGCCTAAGGATTATGTCATCGCATGCGCTATCGACGGACAAAAGATGGATAGCCTCGAACTCGCCAAGAAAATAGATCAACTATTTATCGACTACGGAAAAATAGACTTTCTCATAGGCAGTTCAGAAGGGTTAGCCGAAGAAGTGAAAAAGAGGGCAAATATGTTGCTATCTTTCTCCGATTTCACGCTGCCGCACGGACTGTTTAGGGGAGTCCTATTAGAACAGATATATAGAACATTTAAAATAAATAACAACGAGACATACCATAAATGAAAAGGAGTAACGGATGAATTTATTTCACAACGATTGGGACGAAGTATTGAGCGATGTCACCAATACAAAAGAATTTTATAATACTATGGTCCTAGCCAAAAAAGAATATGAAACTAAAACTATCTTTCCACCACGTGATCATATTTTCGAAGCTTTAAAACTGACGAGCTTTGAAAATACCAAAGTCGTCATCGTCGGACAAGACCCATATCACGGAGTAGGTGAGGCACATGGCTTATCCTTCTCAGTAAAACCTGGAATACGCGTACCGCCATCACTTCAAAACATCTATAAAGAGATTCAAGACGACTTAGGCATCGTCGAACCGAGAAATTGTGGCGATTTGACCAAATGGGCTAAAGAGGGAGTTTTATTGCTTAATGCCATTCTCACTGTCGAAAAAGACAAAGCCGGTAGCCATAGCACTCTCGGATGGGAATACTTTACCGATAATATCATCAAGAAATTGAACGAAAAAGAGACACCTGTCGTCTTCATTCTCTGGGGGTCATTTGCCCGCAGTAAGAAGTTTTACATAACCAATCCCAACCATCTCATCATCGAGTCTACTCATCCATCTCCTTTCGCTGCCCGCAACGGATTCTTCGGTTCTAAGCCTTTTTCTAGAACGAACGAATTTCTCGTCAGTAGAGGTGAAAAGCCTATCGATTGGCAACTCTAAAAGTCTTCCTTGAGAGGACTTTTCTTTTATGTTAAAATACTACTAGAAAAGAGCGAGCTACATGAAAAAGATAGATATGTGCACAGTTTTAAACATACCGAGAATGGATTACCTTTCGACACCGGAATCATATTCCATACTTCTTCAGTCTCTTCGTCGAAATCCCGATGTCGAAATAATAAAGCAGACACCCGCTATAAATATGGTTTTTAGCTTCCAATTAGGTGGCGAAAAGTATTTTTTCAAATACGAAAGTCGCGGCAATCAATATAACGAACTTTTTGCTGAAGAGATAGCCCAAGCCTTAGATATCCCTTGTGTCCACTATGAACTGGCCAAACTCGAGGACATCGAAGGAGTTGCCTCTCTTAATTTTAAAAAAGAAGGATGCAAATATATTTTAGGAAGCGAACTATTGGGAGACTGTTATAGCGAAGAAATTGCCGAAGAGATTAAAAAGACGTATGATTTCATATTAGACGACGAAGATAAAACAGAAATGATAAAACAACGGCTGACTAACTACAACACATTAAAAACGATATGGAACACTTTAGAAAAACGATATAAAGACAGGGACGACATGCAAATAGTCGTAGCGCTTTTAATGAAAAGGCTCACCGACATATTCATATTCGATGTCATCACAAATCAGCCGGATAGGACATCGCTCAATTGGGGAATAGTTGAAAAGAGCGACGGTTCAGTCGACATCTGTCCTCTCTTTGACAACAACCGCATATTTTTCACCGCACCCATCTTTACGAATCTCATGCTCAGCGTCGATAAAGAAGAAGGACCATTTCAAAACCGCATTCTCGAAGAGAATCTTCTCGGCTTTCTAATGGAGAGCGATAGCTCATTCCAAAGGAGATTTAAAGATAGTCTCTTTGTATTAGAGCCGGATTATGTCGAAGAGATTATAAAGCGTCTCGAAAGGCGTACTGAAGAACCATTGCCAGAAAGCATTAAAAACTACTATCATCAAGCTTGTAGTATTCAATTGGACTTTTTAAAAGAAATACTGATGGATTATGAACAGCTCGCCAAACCCAATAAATTGTGAAGTTAGAGTCAAGAAGTATCGGAAAAATTAAAATCCAATATAATAAAAAGTGTAA
>CAZXXI010000080.1:2940-6491 GCA_964644815.1 uncultured Muribaculaceae bacterium | reverse complement strand
GTACATTCCGCGATTGGTATGCACACTAATACTCCAGTTGAAGCGTTAGTGTGCATTTTCTATTTAAATAGTATTATAATATTAAAATAAATAGAAGGATAATTATAATAATTGAGCTAATTCTCTTTTTGTCATAAATATTACCTCCTCTGCTAAATTAATGTAAAGGAGTGCACCTAACGCTAATTAAGTATATCCAATAACATTATAAACGTTTGTTTTTAGTACAATGACTTTATACTAAATTTAGCGATTATGCTATGAGGATGGAAAAAGTAAAAAAGATAAAATAACGCCTGTAGTTATAGCGCGAATTGATGGAGGTAATCATGAGAGATGAAATACTAAAAAAGGTGGATATTTTATATGCGATGTGGAAAACTGGCAAGCTCGGTGGAGAAGTTATGCCGGAAGATGAAAATCCACATTTGGAAAGGGATTCGGCGGAAAACTATTTATATTTTACGTTACCAATGGCGTTAAACTACCAGAGAAATTCTTATACTTTATGGGAAAACGCCAATAAAACTTATCGGGATGAAGAAACGAGATTTGTGTTCAATCCCAAGATGTGTTTGGAAAAAAGCTTTGAGGACGTGCAGTACGCACTTACTAAATATAAAGTAGCACTCCAAAGACAAAAGCAGACAGAGATATGGTTGACACTATGTAAGACTTTTGTGGAACTATACGACGGAGATATCAGAAAGCTTTTTAGCGAGTTCGATAACGACATGGAAAAGATTCGGAATTTTATCCAAAGAGACAATAAGAAAAAGTTCCCCTACTTATCTGGGACTAAGATATGCAATTATTGGCTATACGTCATCTGGCAGTATACGGGATTAGAGTATAAAAATATTGAGAAATTGACGGTGGCACCGGATACGCACGTCGTCAAAGCGACACATAAATTAGGTCTCATCAACGATGAAGAATTGAAAAGAAGTGACGTACAATCGATAGTGATAGATAGATGGAATGAACTGTTTAAGGGAACTAAGTATAAGCCAATCGATATCCATACGGCATTGTGGCTGTGGAGCAGAAACGGTTTTATAGATTTAACTTCAAACTAAAAAAGAAGCTCCTACATTTCTTTGCAGAGAGCTTCTTTATGATTGTAATAATATTGTACTCCTGAGATGATGGATAGAATCGTCGCTAAGATAATCAGTCCGTCCGCTAAAGGGAGATTGATAAATTCAAATGGCATGTTGTATAAAAGCATCAGAGACACTCCGACCATCATACAGATGGTTTTTACTTTGCCTGCTATAGATGCTCCTACTGCATGTCCTCCTTGGCCTGCTACCATCTTAATAGAATCGACGAAAGTATCGCGCGTGATGATGATAACGGGTATGAGAGGTGAAATGTAACCATCTACAGCTAGGATGATTAGGATGCCGTTTACCAAGATTTTATCGGCAATGGCGTCCATGACTTTGCCGAAGTCGGTTACTTGGTTGTTCTTTCTCGCAAGATAGCCGTCTAAGAAATCGGTAACGCTCGCTATGATGAAAAGGACGGCACATATTAAGTATTTTAAATTGACATTTATTCTTCCCATCACTAAATAAGTCGGCCATTCTATTCCTATCTGATAAAAAGGAAAGGCCATTAAGATTAGAACTATTACCGATAGGATAATTCTAGATACAGTTATTTTATTTGGTAAATTCATGTATTAACACCTCACATTACTTGTTTTGCTGCCCATATGACGGTGATTGCAGCTAAAATGATGATTATGATAGCAATCAAGACATATTTCAATACGTAATTTTCTTTTTTAGGTTTGAGATAAGGCGAAAGAACTTTGATGTCCATCGTGGCTCCTTCTATCCGGTCTTGACGCTCTTTCTCGGATATAGCTTTTTCTAAGTCGTCAAGTGGTATTTTGGATGTATATTCAAACATATATTCGTTGAAGCTATCGATTACTTTCACCGGGTCGAGTCCTAAATATTTGGCATAACTGGAAAGATAGCTCTTAAGGAGAAAGATATCTTTAAAACTGCCTATCGACCCTGCCTCTATCTGTTCCAGAGCTTCGACGGGAATATCGTTATCTTTACTCGCCTCTTCGATGCTCAATCCTGCTGAAACGCGAGCATGTTTTAAGTCTGAACCTATTTCATTCAAGGTTATTCACTTCCTTTAAGTTAAAAAAATAATACTCTATAAGCCTTGTTCTGTTCCCTTACGGGCGACAAACATTTATCTTTTAGACTAAAGTCTAAACCTCGCTTCCCATTCTGATTATAGAAAGCGAGACTCCCCTACCAAATTTGGGTTTCTCACTTGTGGGGTTTACCACGTTCCACCTGAACCGTTTCCAGTTCAACTCGTCTCTTTGGCACTTTTATATCTAATCGAACCATTTAACAGGTCCTTTCGAAGCCGTTGTACCGAAGTACACCTAGGGTTATTTTTTCCCCTAGCACAAACATTACCAGCCATCACAGGTCTGAGTGAGCAAGGACTTTCCTCGAGCAGATTCACTGCCAGCGTTTGTCCGAGTACTATTCATTTTTACCATAAACTATCTTTTCAAGATTAGAAAGTCTTTTCAATAAATCGACGTTGTTAGTAGAAAACTTACCAGCGGATTCGTTAGAGTTGCCGATGGCCTCTAAGTCGATTTTGAGTTTACGAATCTCCGTCTCGAGGGCGTTGTTATCCTCTTTTAGTTGGCGATTTTCTTTTTCTAATCTGTTGGTAAGATTGATGAATTTATTGTAGTCTTCGATGATGATATCCAAGTATTCATCAACTTCTTTAGGTCTATATCCTTTGGCGTCATATTTAAACTCTTTTTGTAATATCTCATCGGGAGACAATTTAATCTCAGTATCGTACATACAATTCACCCTTCTTATACGTAACATTTTACTTATATTTTATACTTTTGTCAAGGTGAACTAATTAGTTACAGAAAGGTCGTTATTTAGGACGTAGACTTCCTTTCCGTCGATTAAAATGCGAGAGAATCTGTCCGATTTACCAGTTCTTAGGGTAACCGTTCCACGAGTAACTGTTCCAAGTTTATTAGGTATTTCACTCGTGGGACTCGTCCTCATCGTCGTGTTTTTAAGCACGCGCACGTTTTCTTGAACGGGAGTAAATTCGACATCGGGTGCCTTCACATAGCGCGGATTTGGCACTATATCGTCTTCATCGTCGACATAGGTGAAGTATGATACATTTAAGTCGACATTGGTCGAAATGCCATCTACTTTGCCAGTCGAAGTATATTGCCACATGTTGTAGTTGCCCTTATAGTTAGTCTTATCGGCAAAATGAGCAAGCCATATCAGTTTCCCGTCGAATTTTCCTGTATCTAACATATAAGTCAAAGCGTTGTGATATGAATAGACCATCGTCTCATAACCATAAGATCCGACCGTTTCTGTGAACGCTAGTACGTTGTCGGTGATGGTAGAATAACTCACGTTTTTTAATCTTCCCTCGTTGAACGTTTCTACGTCGTAGACCACTGGATATGTTATTTTATAGTCTTTGATGAGATTGACCGTAAATTCAGC
>CAZXXI010000080.1:0-2930 GCA_964644815.1 uncultured Muribaculaceae bacterium | reverse complement strand
ATCGCTTCCTGCTCATTTTTAGCCGTCCCAAAAAAGTATACTCCTACTTTGAGGCCGGCTGCAGTAGCTCTTTCGATGTTTTTTCTAAACACTTGGTCTTCTTTGACGTTGTTGCCGTGCGTCTCTCTGAATCCACATCTTATGATAGCAAATGATATTCCTGTCGCTTTAACTTTATTCCAATCTATCTCACCTTGCCACTCGGATACGTCGATACCGTAGGAGATGCCATAGGACAAAAAGCGCTCGCTTATATCTGAACTAGCTGTATCTATATCGAAGTTGTAACTGATAGTATTAGGACCAAATTCGTAATACAGTTTGACGTCGTCTGATTCTTTTAGGTAGTCATTATAGAAATCGAATAAACTGTATGTGAAAAAGGCGACGATAGATGTAATGAGTATTATTGCAGCATAAGTAATTCTTTTAACATATGTTTTATTCGAAAATATCTTTTTTAGGAACTCCATACTACCACACTTTCTTATTCGCTATTGTATTATAGCAGAAATGGGAAAAAACTGAAAGTGAAATCATCTTTTGCAGTTAACTTGGATTTAAAAAAGTTCATCGATGAATATGAACTTTTTGTTAAGGAGCTATTCCATGTGCACGATATGGATTGGTCATGGTTCCGTCACCGATAAGCCTGCTTGCGTATTCTTTGGAGAGGTTTATAACGGGTGCTAAAGCACCTTGTGCAGTGCGGGTATATGCACTGTACAGAGTACCAGTGTCATTTACTATAAATAAGTTAGCATAACCATCGGTATGTACACTATAAGGTGAAAGCGACCAACCAAAAAGTGTTCCAGATTTGTATAAATAGTAGGATGTATTGGCTATTCCATATTTTCCGCCTGCTGCTAATATTTCGTCTGCAGTTATTAATCCTACTGGATAGGTCAATGCTCCATTTCCTTTGTCACTTTCGTTTACTGTGAATGCATCGTTCTTCACGCCGCAGGTAAATTTTGGCTTTGGTGCTACTGTTGCACTATTCCATACTCCTATTCTTACTGTTGTTCCATAGGCCGTATAGTTAGTTCCATAACCTAAACCTGTATCACTTTCCCATCCGGTTGTTTCTTGTCCAGGTGTGCTTCTGTCACTACAAAATATGGCATCTATCACGTTACGGCCGTATCCAGTATCCACTACATTTTCTTTGTACCAAGTGTCTATCGCCACTTTGGCATCGCTGTTCGTCTCATTAGCTTGGGCTCCTGCTTTAGATGCACTTGCAACTCCCTGTGCTCCTCCAAACATATAGCCGACATACTTTGCATCGTAATATTGAGTATTCCATACTTGCATTACTTTGGCATATCTTGCATCGTTTGCGGTTCCATTCGCATAGGCTTGTGTTCCATCATAGATTATTCTTAAACTACCATCGCCATTTATTCTGATAATTCTCCAGTACATGTCTTGGCCTTCTTTGTTTTTGCCATATTTGATATAGTTTGATTGGCTAGCTCCTCTATAATAATAACTGGTTCCGTAGTCGTCTTCTAAAGCATATATTCCTTCGTCTGTCGTAGCGACTTCACTGAAGTTTGGATTTCCATCTTTTACATTTTCGATTACTTTATCAAAGGGAGATTCGATGCCCTCAGTTATGTTAAACGTGCTTGAAAAAGTCGCATTTAAGTCTGGTGTTTGGTCTATGCTTTCTAAGTTTTCCAAGGTTATAGTAAGTCTATAATAGTATTTAGCTCCCACTGGTAGTTCTATGTTCTTTGATAATTCTTTTGTAATCGCTGTACTACTCTGAGGTACGTTTTTTTTAGCTAATACTTCTGTCCAAGTAGTTTCTTCTTCTGAAGTTTTATAATCCAGTTTATAAGTAAGTGAACCCTCTAAATAAGTGTTTACCATATCGATAAAGTTTATCTTACCGATTGTTGGAAGTGTACCGGTGTTCTCGAGTATGAAAAATTTCTCTGCCGATTCACCGAAATTTAAAGAGCCATTAAATCCAGAGTCGTTGTCACTGAAAGTCATGCGCATAGTTCCAGATGTGATAGATAATTCTTGATTTTTTATTTCTCCCGTCTCTAGACTGAAGTAAGCATAAGATAGGGAACCTATGATAACTGCGATGCTCGCGACAAAGATTACTCCTAATATCGTTTTAGTTCTTTTTTGTTTCATAAAAGCGTCTCTCCTATCTTTTATGAATATATTGTAGCTCCCGCCCCCGGGTCTTGTGAGGGGCCGGTGGGTGTAGCACCCCCCCCCCCGAATATTGTCAAGCGCCGGTTGTTGAACTTTAATCTGTAATTTATTTGCTTAAGGTTGGAACTGTATATTTAGTATTTATTTCGTATCTTTTTCTATTTCTAATATTAGTAAAATTCTCTTTGCATAACTGATGTCATCTATTAAGTTTTCGAGTAGCATATCTATTCTCGGCATATGGCAACCATTCCTTTCGTGGAATATCTTTTCATAAATTGGACACAATTTAAAGTTATTCGACAAAAATTCTCTTTTCTTTTTTATTAAAATGGGGTATTATTAAAATAGGTGAAGAATATGAAGAATGAAGTTGGGGTACTGAGACGACCTAGTGAACGCACTGTTCAAGAAAAGAGGCCGGTGTTTTTAATAGGATTGTTGACGATTTTATTGATTATAACTTATATGTTTACGTTTAAGGTATATGAACCGGTTAAGAATATCAATATTACAGGTGGTATACTGGTATATCCACTTACGTTTCTAATAATATCTTATATCTGTAAATATTACGGCTATAAAGAAGCTAAAAAGAGCATATTTATGAGTTCTTTGTTGTTCGCCATATTTTTAGGATTGGTGATGATATGCCTAATACCTACGGCGAACAATCAGACGATGAGTTTTAATTCGGTAATTCAATACTTGTTTGCAAACGACTATTTCGAAATTGGAAGTACGAG
>CAZXXI010000079.1:0-6659 GCA_964644815.1 uncultured Muribaculaceae bacterium | reverse complement strand
CACCTGCTCCACCAGTTGGAACAGTTCTTGGACCTGCAGGAATTAACTTACAAGAGTTCTGTACTAAATTTAACGATGCTACCAAAGATAAAATGGGAGATATCGTACCAGTAGAAATAACTCTTTATGCAGATAAATCATATGATTTCGTTCTTAAAACTGCACCTGCTGCCTTCCTCATCAAGAAGTATGCCAAAATCAATAAGGGAAGTGCTAAAGGCGCTAACGACATCGTTGCAACAATTACCAAAGATGACCTTCGTGCAATCGCCGAAAACAAATTGCCAGACTTAAATGCCTATACTGTTGAAGAAGCGATGAAGATTATCGAAGGAACAGCTCGTAACATGGGTGTTGCCGTCAAAGGACTAAACGATGCCGAACTTATGGAACAAGCTAAAGAAGCCAAGGCAGAAGAAGCTGAACAAGCAAAACGTGAAGCTGAACTTGAAGCAATGGAAGCGAGCGCAAGTAACACTTCTGTCGATGTCGAAGTTATCACCGAAAAGAGTGACGACGAAACGACTGAAGAATAAGTTAAATACGACTTATCTTAAAATAATCCGCCCTAAAAATAAACCACGAATGGAGGGACAAAGAGATGAAAAAATTTGGAAAAAAATATGTGGAAGCTTCTAAGTTAATCGAAAGCGGTAAAGAATATTCTGTCTCCGAAGCAGTCGAGCTCGTCAAAAAGACAGCTACTACTAAATTCGACAGCACTATCGAAATCGCTATCAACTTAAATATCGATACCAAAAAAGCCGACCAACAACTTCGCGGTTCTATCGTTCTACCTAAAGGAACAGGTAAGACCAAAAGAGTATGCGTCCTCGCTAAAGGTGCTGCCGCTGAAGAAGCAAAAAAGGCAGGTGCCGAATACGTAGGAGAAGCTGAGCTTATCGAAAAGATGTCTAAAGAAAACTGGTTCGATTTCGACGTTATCGTCGCTACTCCGGACATGATGCCAGCGCTCGGTAAAATCGGTAAAATCTTAGGACCAAAGGGCTTAATGCCTAACCCTAAGACGGGAACGGTTACTACTACACCTGCTAAGGCAGTTGAAGATATCAAAAAAGGTATGATTGAATACCGCGCCGATAGCTATGGTATAATCCACTCATCAGTAGGTAAAGCTTCATTTGATGCAAGCTCACTAGAAGAGAACATCAATTTCATAGTGAACACAATCGTCAAAGCAAAGCCTACTACTGTAAAAGGAAATTACATCAACTCGATAGTGATTTCTAGTACGATGGGACCTGGAATCAAACTCGATAAAAATTCTTTTGACAAATAATAAAACATAATATATAATAACTGAGTAACGAAAAGACGAATCTCCATAGACAGTAGGGGCTTATAGCTTAATAATCCTACCGAGGAAAACTTTAAACGAATTTATAAGACTTTAAAGCTTTCCCGATGGGAAAGTTTTTTCAAAATAATGAAAGGAGTTTTTATATGGCAAGTGAAAAGAGCTTGAATCAGAAAAAGGAAGTCGTCAAAGAGATTTCTGATAAGATTCAATCTAGCGCTTCAGTGATCGTATTCACATACCAAGGCTTGACTGTCAGCGAGATGTCTGAGCTTCGTACGGAGCTTAAGAAATCCAACAGCGAAGTAAAAGTATATAAAAATACCCTCGCTAAGCGCGCTTTCCTGGATTCCGATATCAAAAATGAAGAATTCTGGGAAGGTCCAAATGCGATTCTCTTCGGCGGAGACTTACTTGAACCTATCAAGGTCATCAGCAAGTTCTCTAAGGATCGTGACAACGTTCAAATCAGAACGGGTTATGCCGATGGTAAAATATTATCTCTAGAAGAGATAAAAGCTTATGCATCAATACCATCGAGAGATGGACTACTCACTATGTTTGCAGGTGGCTTAATGCAATATGCTAAGTACTTCGCTATGGGAGTAGACATGTATGCTAAGAAATTGGAAGAAAATAAATAGGAAAGGAATGATATAAATGGCAAAAATAACTCCAAGAGACATAGTCGACGCAGTAAAAGAAATGACTATTCTCGAACTTAAAGAAATAAACGATATAATGAAAGAAGAACTAGGAATCGATCCAAGTGCTGTAGCAGTTGCTGCTGCTCCAGTTGCAGGTAACGATGCCAGCGAAGACGATGCTGCTAAAACTGTAGTATTGAAAGATGCTGGTGCTCAAAAGATAGCTGTTATCAAAGTTATCCGTGAAATTACTGGCCTTGGACTAGTCGAAGCTAAAGGTTTAGCTGACAATGGTGGTAACATCAAAGAGAACGTTCCAGCAGACGAAGCTAATGATATCAAAGCTAAGCTTGAAGAAGCTGGCGCTACTGTCGAACTAGCTTAATCGAAAACTTTTAAACGAGCTATTAAGCTCGTTTTTTCATGAACAAACGCTATATCGAGAACTAAACATCTCTAAAAAGCTCCAAAACAGGGGTAAATAAATGTAAATTAGCAGCGATAATTAGTGTAAACCAGCTTATA
The DNA here is from genome assembly GCA_964644815.1 of uncultured Muribaculaceae bacterium. Taxonomy (GTDB): domain Bacteria; phylum Bacillota_I; class Bacilli_A; order RF39; family UBA660; genus RUG11867. The sequence goes on along the minus strand of CAZXXI010000079.1, from coordinate 4,169 downwards.
ACCGTTGAATATTAGGCTTTTTTTTGATATTATTTGTATATATTGAGGACGGTGCATATATGGCAAGTATGAATTTTCTAGAAGATGAAAGAACACGTATTGAAAAACGCATAAAACAGATACTTAACGACAAAGAAAATGCAGGCATGGATAGAACTATAGTCATTGCGGGTGGCAGTCCTGTACTGGACAATCAAGCAGAAGAATATGTCGCACTAAAAAGGCTACAAAGAGTCCTTGATAGTCACGAGCCTTGTTCCGTAGAAGAGTATTTCGATACTAGGCACAAGACACAGCTAGGAGAAATTTCCGATGTGGAAATCGAAGTGATAAAAAGCTATATAGAAAATACGTTTGAGACCTCTATTGAGAAAGACAAAGAAATTACAAGGATTAAAAGCGAAGAGATAAAAAGAATTACTGCCGAAATGCACGCCATAGAAGACTCTTATGTAAAAGCAACCGGATGGTTTGGCAGTACTACAGCTAAAAATGGTAGAAGAATTTTAAAAGATGACAAAGAAAAGTATAACTGTTTACTCGATTTACTCGAAATAATCTCTAAAAACTATGACGAAGCAGATTACGCTAAATATATGGAAATTCGTTCAAAAACTGCCTTAGAGAAACTCGACGAAAAGGATATAGCAGTACTCGTAGGTTCGAAGGCCATAGAAATCCCAGTTGAAGAGGAAAAGAAACCTGTCGAGGTATCTTCGGCGAGTGAAGAAACTATTTCTCGAGAAGACTACGAAAAGATGGAACACCACACTAAAGAAGAGGAATATTTTAACGATTTAAGGAACGATATTAAAAAGCAACATGAAAAAGCTAATCAAGACAAAACTATCGCCACCTTAGACGGATTCAATACCGAAAAAAGAATCGCAGTCTATGGAGAACCTCAAAAAGCCGAAGAGGAAGAAATGGGCGATACGCGCATGCGTCCATTAGATAATGGTACCCAAGCTTCAAATAGAGAAGAACCAGAAGAACTGTTCGAAGTAGTCAAAATGACTCCTTGGGAGTGGACGAAGAAACATAAAAAACAGATTTTAATAGCATTAGGTATAACGGCATTGAGCATTTCTGCCGTAGTTCTTATAACGAATATCTTACCAGCCCTCATGGCTGCTACAGCAGAAGCTGCCAAAGCTAATCAAATAGCGGGAATGGCTACATCGATGATAAATAACTCCAACATGTGGGCAAGCGCTAGTGCTGCCGAACAAGCTGCTCTTCACGGAGCTAATAGAGGTCTAGCAAGTGCACTTTCGAACTTAACGGGAGTCGCAAGTAGCTTTAAAGCTGCCGCTGGAACTTGGTCGTTCGGAGCACAGTCCATGGCTGAATTCGCTTCATCTGCAGTAGCGCAAGCCGATATTGCAGCTAAAGCTGTTTCATCACTGACAGCATCTAGGAATGCCGCTCTTCTATTAGGTGGCTTAGGAGCAGGCCTAACCGGAACTGGATTGTTGCTAGGCAAAGGCAAAATTTCTAAAGAATATAGAGAAATCAAAAAAGAGATGAACGAATTAGCTAAAAAGGCTAATCTGATATCTCAAGATATGATTCATAGAAGTGCGGATATAATCAACGGAAGAATCATTAAATCCGAAACTTTGAGCGAAAAAGAGAAGACTATTCTTTTGAAAAAACTCAATAACATCCTTAAAAGAATGCAAAAAAATAAAGTGCTCGATAGAGAACACTTCATATCGGCAAATTACGATGCCGTTAACTTCGTTGGCGAGGCCGGTAACCCTGAAAAGCAAACGAGCAACCAGGACTTTAAGCCGAATGAACTGATGAGTGCAACAGGAAAAAACGATACCGAAGATGAACTAGACGAAAATCAAAAAGGATTATAAGGGAGGAATCGCATGAAAACGGATACAGTTATCGAACTTAAAGATAATAACAGCTATCTTCTATTGTTGGAAAGCGAACTAGACGCAGAGGCATACTTCCTTGCCAATCAATTGGACGCCAACAACGAACCGACTAACAACTATGCCGTCATCCAAGAGGTAAGAAAAGACAATAAGACATTTGCCAAAAAAATAGACGACCCGATTATATTGAACAAACTTTTAGAAGATTATCGTCTACAATATGAAGAATTATATGGAGAATAAAAAGACCCTCATCACAAAAGATGAAGAGTCTTTTTTTATTCCACTGTAACCGATTTAGCCAAATTTCTAGGTTTATCTATTGAACAACCCTTGAGTTTTGCCACTTCATAAGCGATTAGCTGGAGCGGCAATATAGCCAATATAGCGCCGATAGAATCTTCGATATCCGGAATGACAACTATATCGTCATAAATATCTTTATCGATAGCTATATTTTCGCCGACTATTAAAATTACGTGAGCACCTCTTGCTTTCACTTCTTTAATGTTTCCTAACGTCTTACTAGCTATATCTTTGTCGGTGATAACTGCCAACACCGGAGTACCATCGCTTATTAACGAAATAGTTCCATGTTTAAGTTCACCTGCGGCATAGGCCTCACTATGAACATAAGATATCTCTTTTAGCTTTAAAGAACCTTCCATACAAACTGCATAGTCCACAAGGCGCCCTATGAAGAAGACATCGCCATGTTCTTTTAAAATGCGAGCAATATTTGAGTAAACATCTCTTTGTTCGATGAGTTTTTTTGCTGCCAAAGAAACCCTTAACAATCCCTTTTTCCAAGTTGCATCCAAACTGTTCTTTAAAGACATGAGTAGAAGTATCATCGCTTGAGCGACATAAGCTTTAGTAGTAGCAACAGCTACCTCACTGCCTGCATTAGTATATATGACTTCGTCGACTTCTCTAGAGATAGAGCTCTCCATTACATTGACGATGCCTATTGTATGGATACCTTTGTTTTTAGCAATCTTCACTGAAGCCAAAGTATCCGCAGTTTCTCCAGATTGAGAAATGGCGATGACTAAATCCCCTCTTTTTAAGAAACACTTTTTATACTTAAACTCGCTTGCTACTTCCACATTAACCGGAATATCTAAATTTTGTTCTATGAAGTATTTGCCGATTAGTCCAGCGTGCATTGCACTTCCACAAGCAACTACCGTTATCGACTTATAGCTTTTTAAATCGGGAAGGCTAGCTCTAGATTCGTCATCCGAATATTTGTTTACCAATCTTTCTATGACATCCGGCTCTTCATAAATTTCTTTTAGCATAAAGTGTTCAAACGTTCCCTTATCCAAAGAAGATGCATCTCCATCAAAGGTTTTAATACACATATCCCTGGCTTGTCCATTCTTATCGAATAAATCTATTCCATTTATAGATACTTTTGCAAATTCTCCATCCTCCAAAACAGTATACCGATTGGTATATTCTAAAATAGCTCGGACATCACTTGCGACGAAAAACTCGTCTTCACCTTTTCCAATTATTAAGGGGCTTAAATTTTTGATGACATAAATTTCATCGTATTTTCCCTCCACTAAGGCCGCGATAGCATACGTTCCTTTGACGCGCTTCATAAATTCGACTATAGTCTTTTTCATATCACCGCACTCTTCGTAAAGGCTATCGAGTAAGGCCGCTGCAACCTCTGTGTCGGTATCCGACTTAAATTTAGTGCCCTTTAACCCGAGTTCTTCTTTTAACTTAGCATAATTCTCTATGATTCCGTTGTGAACCAAAGTTATTTTGCCTGAAGTATGGGGGTGCGAATTCACCTCATTGGGCACTCCATGAGTAGCCCATCTCGTATGTCCAATCCCGATTGTACTTTCTATTCCTAATTCGAGTTTACTTTCGAGGTTGGCAATTTCTCCGACAGCTTTCACCGTCTCTAATCCGGTTCCCCTTAAATAGGTCACTCCGGCTGAATCGTAACCTCTATATTCTAGCTTTTTAAGCCCTTCTACCAATACCGGCAAAGCTCTATTTTTCTTACCGATATATCCAATTATTCCACACAAAAAAATTTTCCTCCTTATATAATAAATTTTATGTGCGCAATATATACTCTGTTATAATTTCGATTTTATTTTTTATATATATCTTACGAACCGCGAAAAACTGTCCGGGATAGCATCCGCCGAATTTTTCGATAACTATCCTCCTCGTCACCCACATACGGGCCAGGCGCTAACGAGAAAACTCGAACTCCTTCCATGTTTTCAAGTTTTACTCAAT
>CAZXXI010000078.1:0-6834 GCA_964644815.1 uncultured Muribaculaceae bacterium | reverse complement strand
CCCACTAGACGGTTTATCTATTCCAGAAAGTAAACTGACCAAAGTCGTCTTACCTGAGCCATTCTCACCCCTAAGTACGACAAACCCCGTCTCTTCAATCGACAAATTTATTCCTTTAAGCGCTTCTACTCGCCCATAATTCTTTGTCACATCTTTAAACTTTATCATCTTTTCACCTCTTTTATACTTGTGTCCCTTTTAAAACTTCCATCGGCGTTATCTTTGCAATTTTCTTAAGCATAGTTGCGACAATTAATCCCAGCACCACTACGATTGCTAAGAATACTCCCATAATGACGAATATATCGACAGATACGAGAGGAATTGCTACTCCACTTTTATTAAGAGTTAATCTCTCGACGAGTATGCTTATCAAACCGGAAAGAAGACAAGATATGACATAAGAAATGATAGAGATGATTAAAGCTTCGCACATGAACAACCTATCGATAGATTTCTTTTTGATGCCAAAAGATTTTAGTATAGCTACTTCTCTTCTGTGGGAATCGATACTGTTTGCGATGTAATTTCTGAGAAAGATGATGCTTAAAACGCTGAGCACTGCAGTAAATACTCCTCCAAAAATCACATAGTTTTTCATATTTTCTTCTACTTCATCTATTAAACCCCTATAATTTGTATAAGCGCTGTACTTTGTATGCATTTCTCTATATTCTTCCAGCAGTTTTTCGATGGTTCTTTTGTCGCCACCATAAATTCTTAAAGCATCTATAGCTATATTTTCCACGATAAATGGTTCCATATCGGCTTTTGTAAAATAGACACCATCGTCGAGTGAGACTCCCTTTATTAAAAACTCTCCTAACTTTTTTGACTCAGCTCGGCGCTCATCATATTCATAAAGCTTTAGCGTTCGTCCATCTATTTCTAATGGAGATACTCCCATAGCGTTTAAAATGGAGATGTTTATTATAACTTCACCTTCATTTAATTCCTGTATTACTTCTTCATCTATCGTCTTAACGCTATTTTCAAAGACTTTTCCACTGAAGGACTCATCTTTATATTTGATAGATTTATAAGAACTCATGACGAATGGCAAGTCGTCAAACATTTCATAAAAATCGTCTCGAACATATATTATTCGCGCTTCATCTAAAATCAAATGGAAGTTATAATCATATACAGCTGTATTGCTCGTCTCCTCAGCTTTTAAAGCTTCTATCTTTTCGGTATGGCTATCTTTTATGCCGGTGATTACTACTGGATAACCGCCCAGGTTTAGTCTCCTTCCACTTCGGACAAATTCCTCATAATTAGAAGGTTTGTATATAATGCCTTCGCTATCTTTTACTCCATATTCCATGATGATATCGGCTAAAAATGAAGATATGACTATTTCATTATTTCTATATGGCATCTTCCCACATAGCAAATCTCCCAAATTATCTAAAGAACTGAACGCTAAAGAATAAAGTGCAGGCTGAAATCTATAGTAATATGGTACGTCATCCTGACGGTTCGATAAATCATATTCAAAACTCATCATGCCGTGAAACCCTCTGTCCCCGGGATTTATCGATTTTATCGTCTCCGTTTTCAAACTTGGTTTCAAATTGTTCTTCAAAAATCTCACATCTTCATCGGTCATTCTCTCATAACTAAAACTATCATAATAGCCATTCCAATCGACTTTCTTCCTTATCGTTACGACTCCATTTTTTTCGTCCAGTGCCGTCTTAATTTCTAACTCTTTATAATCGATAAAAGCTATCGAACTGGTGACGATTAAAGCTAAAAAAGTGATAACTAAGAGAAGTGTATTCCAGACGATTTTTTTCTTGTTGGATAATAATACTTTTGAAGTAAACTTTAAAACGTCAAACTTATTTTTTACTTTTCCTACACGATTTTGTTCAAAATTATCTCTTCTATGTCTCTTATCTAATAGATGTCCACCTTCAAGTCTGACGATTATATCGCCATATCGATAAGCATATTCCATATCGTGTGATACGACGATGACGAGTTTTGACTTGCCGAGCTCTTTCAATAAATCGGCAATCTTGCAAGAAGAATCGACATCCAAAGAGGCCTCTGGTTCGTCCGCTAATAAAATTCTCGCATTTTTAGCAATCGCTCTTCCTATAGCAACTTTTTTGCGTTCTCCACCGGACAATTCTTTGGCCTTTTTCTCGAGCAAATCTTCTATCCCTAAAAAATTGACTAAATTCTCAGTTTTATATTTGCCACCGACTATTTCTATATTTTCGCGCACGGTTAAATTGTCGAAAACGAAGTCATCTTGAAATATGAATGCGACCTGTTCTTCTCTAAATTGGCTTAACCTTTTCTCGTCGAGAGCGCTCAAATCTATATCGTCGATTAAAAGTTTCCCTTCGGTAGCCTTAATTAAACCTCCTATGAGATTTATAAAAGTCGACTTCCCTGACCCATTACTTCCCAAAAGAACTACCAACCCCGTCTCCGGCAACTCTATATTCACGCGATTAAGAGCATATACATCTCCGTATTTTTTACTCACATTTTCCAATTTTATCATACATACCCTCTTATCCTATTAAAATAATTATAGACTATAACCATATTTAAAGCAAATAAATTAGCTCCGTCCAATTGCAAACTTTTCTCCTCAAATTTTAAGATTTCTATTTTAAAATTTATTTAAATGTGCTATTCTTATCATGGAACGAATTAAATTCCAAAAGAGAAAGGAAGTAATAAACTATGGAATTAAAAGGAAGTAAGACAGAAGCCAATTTAATGGCCGCTTTCGCTGGAGAATCACAGGCGAGAAATAAATACACTTACTATGCTAGCAAAGCTAAAAAGGATGGTTACGAACAGATTGCAGCTATCTTTGAGGAGACTGCTAATAACGAAAAGGAACACGCTAAGCTTTGGTTCAAAGAACTTCATGGAGGCGATATTCCTAGCACTTTAGAAAATCTAAAAGATGCTGCTAATGGTGAAAATTACGAATGGACAGAGATGTACAAAGAATTCGCTGCCACTGCTAAAGAAGAAGGATTCGACCAAATAGCTAAGCTATTCGAAATGGTAGGAGCAATCGAAAAGCATCACGAAGAGAGATATTTAACTCTACTCGGCAATGTCGAAAAAGAAGAAGTCTTCAAAAAGAACGATGAAAATACAGTTTGGATTTGCCGTAACTGCGGACACGTTTACTATGGTAAAGAAGCTCTTAAAGTTTGTCCAGTATGTAAACATCCTGAATCATTCATGGAATTAAAAGCCAATAACTATTAAAATTTTCGGAATATTCCGAATTTTTTATTCTAGATTTTAATAAATTATGGTACACTATAAAACTATACAGGAAAGGAATTTAAAACATGTTAGAAAATGATATAGCATATAAAAACTTACTCGTTCTGCGCGACGTATTGAAGATGGTTTTAGAGATGCGTTGCTACAAAATAGTAATAGAAGAAAAAAGAGATGAACTAGAGGATTGTTCAGTAGATAAACATCTACTTCATAATTATCTCGAGAATCACAGCAGTTTCTTGAGCACTATTAAGCGCATCGAAGAAACTCAACAACAGGGTCTTATCGATTGGTCAAATCCCGACGTTGATAAAATAATCTTGGATGAATCTGAGAAGCTTGCCACTAAATATGAAGACCGACAAAGCGACATAAGCAAGCTTGAACTAGAAATAATCCGCATTCGCCAAGCTATAGTCGGCTTACAAGCTCCCCCAATCGAACTAATGCGATTTTTAACTAAGATGCCACTTGGCAATCCGCTTAAAGAGATTGTTAAAGATTTATTAAGGAGCCTTCCACACGTTTCCTCTAAAGATGTAAGAAATTATCTCAACAACGAATGTGAAGTTACAGCTTGGTATAACGCTTACTTTATAGAAAATCCTACCGCTAAGAAGGAAGATTACCAAAGAAATCTCGACGAACTGTTAGAATCCATTTTAGACCCCGCTAATCCTTCGCGCATTCCCGTCATCGATAATGCTCTTAACAAGTACAAAAACTGCGAAGGACTCGTCATAGACATCGATATTTTAAAACGCTTAATAGACGCGAAGAGATTTTCTAAAATCGACAACGCCGACCTCGTCTTATCCCTCATCTATTATAGCGAAATACCTCTAAGCGGCGACCTAACTGTAATAATCAGAAAATTGCTCATCGAGTGTAGCGATATAGACGATAACTGGAACAGGTATGTCAAATTGACGCGCCTCTTCGAGACGTGTTTCTACCTGGTCAAGGACTATAGACAACTTATCCGCTTATTTTCCATCTGCCTAGCTGGACTTAAAGAAGCGGACAATATGGCCGAAAGTCTGGAAAATTATTTAAGCATCGTCTATAAAGATGACGACTACAAAGAATACTTCGTAGAACAATATTTAAAGATAGATCAAGAACTAAAAGAAAAGCGCCAACAGATGGTTATGGTATTGAAATCAGCGAATCAAAATCGCCAGAACAAATAAAGAAAGGAAACAAAATCATGGAACTTAAAAACGATATCATTTATAAAAGAATTCAAGCGCGTATTGAAACTCTCATTTTGACTGCCGAACTGAGAAGTTACATCGCTCTTTTGGACGAAAAAGCTACTAAAGGAAATATAAATAAAGAAAAATATTTTCAATTTATGACCAAATTTAATGGATTAGATATAAAAATCGACGTACTAAAGACGCTTGTCGATCAAGGAATTTTGGATTTAAGCGACAGAACTGACATCATCACTTTCTTAGATTTAGAAATACCTCTTCTGGAAAGTCGTTATCCCGATAAAACAGAAGTTATCGAAGCCCTTAAAAGCAAATTAATACTTTTAAACAGTGCAATAAACGACATAAGGCCTATCTGTATAGAGTTAATGGAATTCTATATGGCTTACTCTAAAGTCAAGGGTGAAATCCCTGCGTATAGGGAAGGCATCGAAGAATTGTTACAAAGATTACCTTTCGACCGCGCTCTAGAAGAAAAGTACTATTTGACCAATAAATGTACTGTTCCAGCTTGGTATAATGCTTTATACTTTGCTAACCCGACTTCCAAAAAAGAAAACTACGGACAAAATTTCGATGCTCTATTGAAGTCTACTTTGAAAAATTCCAACCTTCCGCGCACCAACTTCCTAGACAAAGTAATAGCTTATTATAGCTTACAAGAAAGAATAGTTGTCGAAGATGAGACATTATCTGAGATTTTGTTAAAAAAAGTTCGCAATACCGGCATTTACCCAGATGTTTTATGCGAACTGTTGAGTAAAAACGCTATAGATGTCAGTTCGAACATCGAAGCAGTTTTATCCTCTTTCATAAGGACAAACATAAATACGGAAGCTAGCTCATCGCTTACTTATACAGTTCATACATACAAAGCTGTTTCTGAATTAGTAGGAGAAGAGTTTGCCATCGAACTCTTCGCAAAAGTGCTCGCCGACTACGACCAAGGCGATAAAATTGCCGATGCGTTAGAGTCTTATTTAAACATCTCTCACCGAGATTCAGCGGCTTCGTTTACCGAACAGTACTTGATTCGCGACATGAAAAAACAAGAACTTCGCCGCGAAGTGACGATGGTATTAAAAACAGTTGCAACTTCTACCGACTAAAATTGCCCATGAAGAGCAATTTTTTCTTGCCAACATTCTTCATAAAATGATAAACTTATGATAGTGATGCATAATGTTAAGAGACGAATCAGATTATAAAACTCTAATAAATAGAAAAAATTTATTAAAATTCATATTCGATATGAGATATTTCATATTCCTGAGCAATCTACCGGACGATGAACACATGCGTACCAAAAGTGCTACGCGCGTCTTAGAAGAATGTATGGATTTTCCGGAGAGAACTTTCAGAATAATAGATGACCTTCGTTCGAGAAAGATAAATTTAGATATCATAAAAGACACTTCTTGTCGACTATATAATAGAATAGGACGTCTTTACGGTACTTATAAAGATTCGGCCGAGCATTTAAGACATCTCGAAAACACAATCTTAAGTCTCGAGTTAGCCTGCCCTAATCTACAATCGTTGCCCATAGAATTAATGGAGTTTGCTAAAAGATTAAAAGATGATTCTCCCATCAAACAACCGATGTACCACTACATCGATGAACTTCTAGCAATTCTTCCCTATTCTACTTCTTTTGAAGAACGCGAGTATCTCTCTACTAAATGTGGAAATTATGGCTGGTACAGAGCTTTTTATTTCCAAAATCCATCTGTCGATAAACACGACGTCAGAATAGACTTCGATGCACTAATCATCTCTTTGTTAGACGACAGTAATCCTAAAAGACATCGCCTCGTCGACCGCGCGGTGACCAATTATTTGAAGACGTTTAAAAATTGGCACATCGACTACCATATACTCAAGATGATTTTAGTTTTAGATGAGCAAAAATTTAAGAATGTTCCTCCCGAACTTTTAAAGAATATAAGGTCTTATGGCGCTACTACTAAACAGGATAGAATTTATATATTAAAAGACATCGTCGAAGAACATAGACAAAAAAATGGCGAGTTATCTTTACCTTTTATAACTGCCATGTTTAAAAGGTTCATTAAATTGATGCCTCATAAGGAGTGTATGGAAGAATTTGTAAACATTCTTTTATGCGAACCGAATGGTAAGGAGTTACTTTCTTCGCTCGAAGACTTTATCGCTTACACATACGATAACGATTTGCAACAAGAGTTTTTAGAAGCTTATCGCAACGCCCAAAAAAATATATCAAAAAAGTCCCCTATAGACTTTCTCTTAAAACCCAAAAAAGTTCTACCTACAGAGTAGAACCTTTTTAAACCTCTTCTAGAGGTAAAACTTTTTCGAT
>CAZXXI010000077.1:0-6880 GCA_964644815.1 uncultured Muribaculaceae bacterium | reverse complement strand
AGGCTCTAAACTGGTAAGTAAATCGATGAATTTGGTATATGATGTATCTTGTGATAGAACACAGATAGCTTTGAGTTTTTTTAGAGCTTCGTAATATTGAGGAATGTTTTTGTTAATGAGATAATTTAGTAATAAATCATCTGTTTTTTCGGAGTCATTCGCGATTAACGCGGCATATAGAGATTCTAAAGAAGAGTCTAACAGCTTCGGATGGGTATCGGCTGCTTTAAAGTAAAGCATTTCTTTCATAATGGCATCTATGAGAATGGCTACATTATTATAGGCAAGATTATAATTGCTACGGTTACTATAATGATAACTGAGTTCATAGGCTCTTTCTAAATCGCGATAGAGAATGGCGGTATATGTATCCATTCCATCGTAGGGCGTAACTTTTGGCATGTGACCACTGCGCAGAGACAGGCCTATTTTGGCTAGCTCAGCAATCATTTTTTCGTTTTTAGTCTGTCTAGGTCTTTTTTCTTCCGATTTCAATATATCGATGACATCTTGGAAGTCTCCGCGACGGACGGCATCGAATATATCAGCCGAATATTTTATTTTATGTCTGTCGGCGGCTACTAAGAGCGTTAGTTCTACTTCGGTCGGCAAGTCGAATTTACCGTTTAACGATTCTACTGCTGTCTTTATGGGCTGTCTAAAAAAACCTTGGAAGACGAGAGAACGCATTCTGTTTCTATTATCGATAGAAGAAGAATTTGACTCAGTAGGTGCCAATTCTATATCCTCTATTTTAGTGTTTCTGATGTCTTTTAGGTCAGCGGCTTCGACATCCATGAAAAATTCAGCGATGAATAAGAAGTAGCGCATGTTTTTAAGGCGATTACCAGAAACTGTCTTTAAAGCATTAGGGGCATATGTGATTGCTTTATTAAAATCCCTTTTTAAAACGTATAGACAGAATAAATAGTAAGAGATATCGCTGTGGGAAGGGTCAAGTTCATAACACTTTTCTAAATACTTTTCGGCAATCGCCCTATTACCTCCCTTTAATTCCCTTACTCCTAATGAGTAGATAGAATTGATATCGGTAATCTGATAAACTCCCCTTTTGTTTGTTATGGGTTTGATGATTCCTTGGTCTACTAGTTTTTTGATTCTATAGGAATTATAGCCCAATCTTTTTAAGTCTTGGGTACCTATTAGTCCTTTGGTTATACCTATGTAATATATTTTGCCAATTTCGTTTAGATCCATTTTTTGATGTTTCCTTTCTTTGTGAAAATTATTTTATCATTTTTTTGAGCAAAAAAAAAGATTTTTAAAACCTTTTTTCCTATTAAATGCCCTTTAGGCGACTCCTATCCCGTCTGTCGAAATAGGCCTTCAATTTTAGTCCCAATTTTTGGAAGAGTTCGAACAATTTTGTCAGGTAGCGAAAGCATACTTCAGATATGAGAACGAAGTTTATGCATAGAAGCGTACCTTGGATGGACATCTCTTCGGCGATTCCCCAGAGGTCTTTTAGGAAGATGAAGGAAATGAATAGGCCGAGTGCACAGCCGATGAAGATTACGATTTTGTATTTGTCCATAGGTTTACTGATGTTATAGAGGACCATGAGGCCGACCATGGCGAGTAAAACTGTCGAAGCTGTAGAGATGTCGCTCGAAGAAGCATTAAAGATAGTCGCGAAGACGACCATGGCGGCTACGACGAAGGTATCGACGAGTCCACCAGGAACTGCTTTATACATGACATTTTTGATGAAGCTGCCACTTATCAAATCTTCGTTAGGCACTTGCGACAAGAAGAAGGCTGGTACTCCGATGGTGAACATACTAATGAGCGATATTTGAGCAGGCTCAAGGGGATATTTTACTCCCCAGAAGATGGCTAAAATCGATATCAGGAAAGAGAAGATGTTTTTGACGAGGAAGAGACTTCCAGACCTCTCCAAATTGTTAACGACTTGTCTTCCTTCGCGAACTACTTCTGGCATTTTGGAAAAATCCGATTCTAAGAGTACGACTTGAGCAATCTGTTTGGCAGCATCTGAACCGGAAGCCATCGCGATGGAACAATCGGCGTCTTTAAGGGCGAGGACGTCGTTGACGCCGTCACCAGTCATGGCTACTACCCTATCATTTTTTTGTAGTGCATTGACGAACTTTCTCTTTTGTTCAGGTGTGACGCGACCAAAGACAGTGTAATTCATTATCGCTCGTTCTATGTCTTCGTCCGTCTTTAGGGTCGAGGCATCGATATATTTTGAATAGTTTTGGATGCCTGCTCTTTTGGATACTTCAGAGACGGTAAGAGGATTATCTCCAGAGATGACTTTTATTTCGACGCCTTGGCTCTCGAAATAGTTAAACGTCTCTTCGGCTGTGTCGCGAATAGGGTTCGATAATATTATGAGAGCATAAGGAGTCGTCTTGCCGGTCAGGGCTTTACCATCGACAACTTTGCTGTATTTGCCGAAGACGAGGACGCGAAGTCCTTTTTGGGCATATTCATTTATGCGTTCTTCATATTCTTCATAGGAGTCTTTGAGTATAAATTCAGGCGCTCCTAAGATATAAGAGGAGTCTTCAAAGTTTACTCCACTGTATTTGAATTCAGCAGAAAAACCGGATACGGAAGAGACTTTTTTGTTCGACGGCTCTTTAAAGAAGTCTTTTAAGGCTTCCATAGTTGCATTGTCACTGGCAGAGGCTGCGACGAAAGAACTTATCAAAGCAGTTATTTCTTTTAAATCTTTCTTACTGCTCTTTAGAACTTCGACAGCGTCTACTTTCATCGTGCCGTCGGTTATAGTTCCCGTTTTATCGACGCATAGGACATTGACGCGGGCGAGAGTTTCAATCGATTTCATATTGTGCAATAAGACTTTTTTGTTAGCTAATCGCATAGCACTCAAGGCGAGAGTAACGCTCGCTAAGAGGAATAATCCTTCCGGTATCATGCCTATTACAGATGCTACCATCGCTTGAACGCTCACTCTCAAGGTCTCCCCTTGGACAAAGAACTGTTGGTAAAAGAGGATGATTCCTATCGGAATGATGACGATGCCGGCGAATCCAACTATTTTATTGAGTTCGCGGACGATGTTCGATTCTTCTTTGTGTTCGATAGTCTTAGCTTCCATGGTCAGTTTTGATATGTAAGAGTCTTTTCCTACTCTAGATAGACGGGCATAACAAGTACCCGAGACGACAAAACTGCCCGATAAGAGTTCGTCGTCCTCATGTTTAGTTATCTCATCTGCTTCTCCTGTCAAGAGCGATTCGTTCACCGAGACTTGGCCAGAGATAATGATGGCATCTGCGCATATTTGGTTTCCGCTTTTGAAGACGACGACGTCCCCTAAGACTAGGTTTTCAGCCTGTATCTCGCGGAGTCGTCCATCTCTTAGAACTGTGGCAACGGGAGCATTCAACATGGTCAATTTGTCGATTACTCTTTTAGAGCGAATCTCCTGAACTATGCCTATCAGTGTATTCGCAATGATGATCGGAAGGAAAGTCAAATCTCTAAAAGAACCGACGATGATGAGCAATACGGCGATGACGGCGAAGACGAGGTTGAAGTATGTGAGGATATTCTTTTTGACGATATCTCTATCAGTTTCGCTAGATGCCTCTACGGTTTCGTTGTGCTTTCCTTCGGAGTAAAGAACGCGAGCTTCTTCTTCAGTAAGCCCTACTATTTTTTCTTCTTCTAATTTTTTAGTCATATTTTTCAGCCACTTTCTTTAAGTCATTATATCACAATTGGCTAGCATATACATCTCGAATTTTATTTCTTTTCTCATCTGTAAATAGACGCTCATTATACATTCGGAAAGTCCTATAGATAGTGCAATTCGGTTTGCCTATATTTTTTGTTTACAAATTAATAAAGGGTTGACGACAACTCACGAATGGTGTGTCAACTCCCTTTATTACTTTTCTTTAATCGCATTTTGAAACGTTTTGGCTTTATTTTCGGCAGCCGTGTAACCGATATCGTGAAAATGCGCGCATATGAGTTCGAGTAATTCGATTAAGTTCGATAACTCTTTTGTAGTACATACCTTATTGCGATTAGTCATTATCAGCCAGTCGAGGGCGTCTTTGTAATCGTCTTCATCGGCATAACCTTCCTCGAAGTAGCGCTTTAGGAATATATAGTCCTTTTCGATAATTTTGGTAGTTAAATTATAAGATGAAAGATGCATCATTAAATTCTTTTGGGCTTGGACGATATCTTTAGGCGTTAAATCGTGAATCGTTTTGAGGTAAGTACTCATGATTTCAAGAACTCCGTCAAAACCTTTCGAGGTGGAAGATACTGCCATTATGTCGTTTTTAGCTACATCTTTTGAGTTTGTCGAAGGTTTAGCTAATAACACCGGAATATCGCGGTCGACATTAGCTATTAAGCTGTCTTCTAATTCATCGTCGAAAATGGCATACCAAACACAGCTAGTACCTATAAATCCAAAAGAATTTACATAATAGGATTTAAATGTAGTTACTTTGTCGAAATTAAAACGCGGATGACGAGATATTTCTCTGTTTTCTTTATAATCATAGACGCCACCGCAGAAAAAGCTTGTACCGATTTTTATACTGTCAGATAGATTTCTCAAAAATATATCTATTACTCTTTTTATCTCGCGCGCATTGTTGGCATGAGTCGATATAGCTATCGTTCCATAGTCGGCTTGGAATTTTTTTCTGATGACGTCTAGACTCCTTATGAATAGTCTGGCTTTTTCATCGTCGATGCCATTTAATGTACCTTCGACATCCAACATGACAGCGATTGTCCTTTTATCGGCAGTTCCATTAACAAAGGAGCACTCGTCATTCTCTTTTTATTATATCTTTCCTCAAATTTTTTTCTTCTATATTCAGAAGTCCATCCCTGTTTATTTAACATATCGTTTCCCCCTTAAATGAGTTTATTTAATCTTCTAATAGATAAGCTGTACTCGGATTTACAGCAAACTTTGGCGTGTATATGATCCAATCGGTGATATCACGTGGTTCAAACCAAGCGGTATAGCCCGTATGGATGTCTTTTATGTCGTATGGTTCCTGTGTCAATTTGGCCTCGAACTTATCCTTTTTGATGTCCAATAATTCGAACCAGATGTGTTCGTATTTGCCCTTTTGAGCGAGTGGAAGTCCTATCTTGACTAATATGTGATTATCTTTGTCGACGAAAGCCTTCTTGACATATGAAAATCTTTCGATAGCTAGTTCTTTCATCCTTTCCGTCTCTTCATCGCTGAAAAAATAGAGGGGATTATCGCCTAAAATGTCGTCATAGATGGAAATCTTGCTCAAAATGCCGGCATTTTCATCGGCTTCACTCTTATAGACGAAGACGGGACTCGTCTTGGTATTGTGACCATTTCTTCGGTCTTTTTCGTTTCCTAGACGGAGATGTTTATATTCTTTTAGAGCTTCCACCCATGGCCTACAAGTCACCACTAGAGGATAGTCGTTTGCTAAGCGGCCGATGAAAGCACTCTCTTTATAGGGGTCGAAAGCTCCTTTTTTGTCTATCAAGAAGGATGCATATACGCATAGCATGTTATAGTGGTTTTGGTAGTTCTTTTGGTCGGATTCGAGAACTTCAAGCTCGGTGATGTTGGCGCGGCATAATCCGTGAGTGTGAAGCCATACTTCGCCATCTTTGCTCGAGACAGCTTGTACGGTGAACAAGTCGTTAGCGCTCGGTAGGACGTTAGAGTTGGCAGCTAAGATTACCCATTTCTGTGGTAGGAGCTTTTCGGCACTTTCATCTATTATACCTATCAAATCCGGCACCATTGCTAAAGCGAGTTTTAGTTGTAAATGGTAGCACTTTTTAGCGTCTTTTTTAAACTCCATGAATATAGTTAGAGCAGTTTTAGCTTCTAGAAGGAGTTTTCTCTCTTCTTCTTTAAAGAGAAAGTTCTTTTGAAGATAATACTCGGGAACGTGCACTCCACCCTTATAAAAGCCGATAGTGTATTCTTCTTTTTCGTATTTTATTTTAGCGGATACATAGCCTTCGACAGCATAGTTGGATTCTATCAATTTGATTCCCTTGATAGACGAAATTCTATCAAAACAAGGAGTTATTAAGTCTTCTTCTTGGTCTTTAGGGATGACCATCATATAAGATTTTTCTTCCCAATAATTGAGTGGTTGTTCGACTAATTTCTTTTTAAACATTGAAGTACCTCTTTCTAAAAATTTTTTGACATATAAATTATAGCACAGTTTTAATTGTTGGGAAAACATTTATACATTTAAAAAGTGCGTTTCCACACTTTAGTATTCGTTCTTTAAACTTTTATTTAGAAATGTTATTAAATCTATTTCTTCGCTGTTCAAACGAACTTTATGACAAGAGATGCCATTTATGGTTAGTTCGCCTGTGAATAAGTCGTATGCCACTTCGCACTTATCATCGATTGTAACGGTATCGTCTTTTAAATGAATACTTGGAAATTCGAAATGTAGCGCTAGTTCATTACCTATATTGGCCTCTTCTACTTTAAATAAATGTCCACAGTAGATACAGAGATGCTCGCTGTGAGGAGTGTATGCAAACATGCCATTATCGGTGTGCATACCGCCGCAGTAAGGGCATTTGCTGGCCTTTAAGTCTACTTCATTCAAACGAGAAAGCATTAGACTCCGTAGTCTTTTAAATCAATGATGCTGTTTTTTAATTTGAGGATGCCATCAAATCTCTGACCATTTATAATTACAAATACATCCGTGTTTTCGTTTAAATTAGGATAGACAATTTTTATACTTTTTATATCTTCTTTATTCATTTCTACGATGTTTTCATATTTATCTTTATATTTACAATCGCAATTGGTGGGGTTTTGTGAACCATTAGCGGTAGCTTTGGTTTTATGGGCAGT
>CAZXXI010000076.1:0-6904 GCA_964644815.1 uncultured Muribaculaceae bacterium | reverse complement strand
TACTGTCGAAGGAAACACTTTGACAGTCGATACCGAAGAAGATATTACAATTACTCCTAGCTATATTGCGAATAAATATAAATACATAGTTTACCACAATCAAATGAACGTAACAGGAGAGGGCTATACTCTAGTGAGTGCAGATACCGACGAGGGAGATGCTGATTACAATTCTACTATCACACCTCCAGTAAAGACGTATACTGGTTTTACTAGTCCAGCGAACAAGAGTTTGACTATCCAAGCAGAAGAAGAATATCCACCAGTGAAGAATAGAGTAGATTATAATTATGATAGAAATAAATATGTACTTACTAAAAACATAGATGGAACAGCTACGACAGAAGAAGTGTATTATGGTGCGACCGTAGATTTAGGAATCCCGGATAAAACCGGATATGACTTTACCAATTGGACAGTGACAGGAGCAGTACTTAATGAGAATGCTATAACAATAGGAACAGAAGCGATAAGCGCAACCGCAAACTTCACACCAAAGACCTACAGTGTCATATTCAATGCTAATGGTGGAACAACTTCAACCTCTAGTAAAGTAGTGATTTATGGTGAGGCATATGGAGAACTACCAATACCCGAATATGATGGATATACATTCTTGGGATGGTATACAAGTCAAGATGGAGGAGAAGAGATTACAGAAAGTACAAATGTCGGAGATATAACAGGACTTGTATTATATGCTCATTGGAAAGCAGAAAGCTTGATGGTGGCTAGAAATAATTATATTAGTTCAGAAAAAATGTGGAGCCAAAGAGCTAATATAACAGGTATAGTCTTCGAAAACACCATGAGTCCTAAGGAGAACGCAACATATACATATGATATGTCTTCTAAAGAAAACAATAGTGTCATAGCATATTTAGTACCAAATGAAGACGACCCGACAAAATACACGACTTACATCCAAGCTGATGGAGATATAATAGCCAATTCAAATAGCAGTTATTTATTTCGAGATTTCACAAGTCTTAAAAGTATATCTGGGTTAGAATACTTAGATACTAGTAAAGTAACTAATATGACTGATATGTTCCGTGATTGTAGTAGTTTAGCGACATTAGATGTAAGTAACTTCAACACGAATAATGTTACTGAAATGGGCAGTATGTTCGATGGCTGTAGCAGTTTAACAGCATTAGATTTAAGCAATTTTGATACAGGTAAAGTAATTCATATAGGTGGTATGTTCGATGGCTGTAGTAGTTTAACGGCATTAGATTTAAGCAATTTTGATACTAGTAATGTAACTAGTATGGGTTCTATGTTCTCTAACTGTAGCAGTTTAACAACATTAGATTTAAGCAATTTTGATACTAGTAAAGTAACTGGTATGGCTTCTATGTTCTCTAACTGTAGCGGATTAACAACATTAGATTTAAGCAATTTTGATACTAGTAATGTAACTGAAATGCAAAGAATGTTCGAAAGCTGTAACAATTTAACGACATTGGATTTAAGCAATTTTGATACTGTCAATGTTACCAATATGTCTTTTATGTTCCAATACTGTAGTTACTTAATAACAACTATAACAATAAGAGGCACTAAATGTACAAAATATGAACAAATGTTTTATAATTCTTCAACTGCATATTTTGACGGAAAGATAATCGTCAATTACACAGAAGATGCAAGTTCTTTAGTCGACCAAATGATTTCTACTAAAAGTCCGCTATCTATAGTAAGAAAGGGTAATCAAGAACAGAAGTATACTATTACTTTAAATGGGAGTTCAGACGTTAGTTTAAGCAGTACAATTAATTATCGCTTTGATAGAATAAGACTTTTACCAACTTCCTCAAATAAAATGGTTACATCGTTTAAAATGAATGGGACTTTAATTCAAGGTAGTACATTTACAATGCCAGCAAGCGATGTAACAATAACTGACGTTACATTAGTAGAAGCTATTATAGTGGAATCAGAACACAATCCATATCCGATTGCTCTCAAGAATAAGGAGTACTTCAATAAGACATTCGAAGGTGCTACCTCTTTAACGGTTATTTTAGAGTATCAGACGGGCGGTATAACTTCTAGTTATATATATTTATACGATAAAGATAATATGCAATATGGCAAGTATGGAGGGGTAAATACTATTGAGACTGTAGAGATACCAGGAGATACACTTAGAATTACGTTTAGTACAAGTTACTTCGAAGAGAACTGTTATGGCTTTAAAGCAGCAATAATACCCAACTATTGATAATGTGAAGAGTTGATGGAAAAAGTGTTCATCGACTCTTTTTTCGACAAAATATTTTCCACAAGTTTTTAAAAATGTGGTATAATGCATTATAAGAATAAAGTTGGGTGATAAAATGCGAAAAACGATACTTATGTTGATAAACGGTTTTGGAGTTGAAAAGAAGGACTCGGCCGAAGTCTACAGTGCAAAACTCATGCCAAATTTGGATTACATGATTAAGAATTGCCTTTTTGGCAATATCATTTCTACCGCGGGCGATTATAATAATGCCTATCGGATGTTCAGCATTCCAGAGCAGGGAAAGGGTCAAGAAGATGAAATAGATTACCTCATCTTCGAGAAGAAATTGGATACCAATGTCGTATTGCAACAAGCAAGAGATAGCGTTGGAGCTGAAAATAATTTGCACATCTTCTATTCAGTAGAGAATGCGAATAAACTTAGTCAAGTGCGAGAGTTTTTGAGGATACTAAACGAGCAGAAGAATAAAAAAGTTTTCATACATCTCGTCATGACTTCGACATCGACAGCGTCATATGCCGCTATGAAAAAAATCATAAGCAAGATTTCGTTCGAGATGAGCGAGTATTGTAAAGTCGGTATGGTCGTCGGTAAGAATAAAATAAATACCGATGACGTCTTGAGAGCGTTCTATCGCGAGTTGGGAGAACACTGGAACGAGTCAGAGAAAAAATTCGACATATTGGAGAAAGAAATAGTCGCTCCGATGGATGCGGGTGTGTTCATCATCACTGGTGGATTTGCTCTAAAAGAAAACGATACAGTCCTGTTCATGAACTATGACGACGTCGAGATGGATAGATTTTATAACGACTTTACGAAGATGCCAGTTAAATTATATAGCTTATATCCTTTTAAAGATGGAGTTGCGAACATGTTTAAAAAAGAAGAAGACCGTTCTATCTGTTTCGCTTCGCTCGTCGAAAAACACGGGATAAAGATTCTCCACATGACTAACGAAGCGCGCATAAACGATGTCAACTATTACTTAAACGGTATGGAGAAAAAGAAGAGCCCAAACATAACTTATGCCGTCAACGATATGAGTCTGTTCTCTTCTAAAGAGGCAGTTATCAAGTTGATAGACGAAAACCCATATGATGGGTTTATACTCGACTATACGATTGGTGGCTATAACAGGATGGAGGACATCAAAAGAGATTTAGGAAACATCGATGGAGTCATCAAAAATATCAGCGATGCGGCTAAAGAAAAGAACTACACTTTCATAGTGAGCAGCCTTTATGGAATGCATGCTCCTGTGATGGAAGGCGTCGTCCAAAAAGTTATCGACTTTTCAGGTAAAATGCCAATCGTCTTTCAGAGCAACGCATTTACCAAACAGGAGTATACTCTAAACCCTGGCAATACTTATGCACTAGAGCAGACGTTTTTGACGAACATAAACGATGAAGTAAAAGCTAATAAATTAGTGCACAAATTGTCGAGTATAGAGAAAATGCTTACAAAGGGCAAGTAGTAAAACTAGTTGCTCTACTTTTTTCTAAATTTTTAGAAATAAATCTTTACAAACTTTACAGTTTTTGCTATCATGTTACTAGAATAAAAAGGTGTGAGAAAATGAAACAATTAGATTTTGAAACAAGTAATTATAAACACAAAGAGGATTTGAAGACTTTCGTCAATTCCGTCAACGATTTAGCGGATAAGTACGCGAAGACATTTGCCAATGCCGATGCCGATTTGAACAAGATTACTAGCACTATCGAGAAGAAAAATGTTGCGATTGGAAAGCTTGAGGCCGGCCTTCTGGATTTAAACAAGAAAATCGACGAATTGGACGCTCTTAAGAGACTTTCTAACGAAGAGATTAGAGAATTGAACGAGAAGAAGAGTTCTATATCTTATACGGACAGCGAAGTTCAAAAGATGGAACTGGACGATATCAATTCTCAGATAACTGCGAAAAAGGGTAAAATCTCTAAGATAGATGGCAAATTGGATGCAACTAAAGCTAAGATTAAGAGTTCAAACGAAGAGAGAAAGACGAGCGAAAAAGAACTTAAAGATTTAGATAAAGAACGCGTACTCGAAGAAGAAGCTCTATTTAAGACGCAGTCTTTGTTGAAACTCATCGAAGACGTCAAGACCGAATTGAATAATAAAGCTTTAGAAATAGTAAATGCACCTTATAAACCTCAAGAACCCGTTAAGCAGGAAGAGACTGTTGTAGATAAAACTGAGGAATTGGCAGTTGAGAATACTACTCAGGAAACTGAACAAGAAGAACAAGAGACTACTATTACTCCAGAAGATGTCGTACTTACCGATGTAGATGCCGACTTAGATGTCTTAGATTATACAGTTGAGACCAAGCCTCTTGAAGAGGTCACCGAAGAGATTCCCGTTACAGAAGACGACATAAACTTGGATACTAACGAGATGGATTCTTTCGTCAAGAGCGATAAACCGAGAGATCCGAAAGAGTACGACGAAGAGTTAGATGACATGTTCAGAAAAGAGGGCTTGAGCTTAGATGACTTTACTGGAGTCGTCAGAGAAAACTTAGTTGCTAATAAAGAAACGGTTATGACGAATGTCGAAATCTTGAAGAAACACAATGTTCCTTTGGATAAGACAGTAGACCAAAGCGAAATTCTATATGCAATTAGCAGTCAAGATTTGGATGACTTACTCAGCATTATCACGACAGATGACGAAGGTAACGGTATGGGCTTTACCATCGACTTCACTTATAACATCTTGAGCGAATTAGCTAAGATTAACGTCGACAAATTGATAGATGTCTATAATAGCGAATTCATGAACGTCAACGCCAAGAGTGGTATAATTTACTTATTGAAACTAACTAATCCTGATTTGAAAGAGTTCGAGAAAAATAAAAGAGTCAATATAGAAATTTTGAAATCTTTGGGCGCTAATACAGTTGATGAGATAATCGAAAAATATCCGGATTTCGTCAACATGGATAATCCGTTGTTCATCAATGTATTAAACGTCTTCGACAGAAGCGACTTGGTAGAAAAGTTGAATGCCGATGTCGATGTCATTCCGAAGATAATCGAATATTGGAAAAATAATTAATCAGAAGACGGTTCACAAGGACTGTCTTTTTAGTTTGACAAAGAGCCAGTTTTATATTAGAATAACCTGCAATTGAAGGGGATTAACGATGGAATTAGTAGTAAAAAATTGTTTAGCGGGAAGAGTGCAGATAATATCTAAGAATAATAAAAACTTCTGGATACGTTCAAAGACGATGAAGAAAGAAGAATTCTTGAACCTTTTAGAGAAAAAGGTACGTTCATATGAAGAGGTGGAGTATATCGGCTTCGATGGCGCTAATCTTGAGGTACGTGGAGTTCGCTTCGACAGGAAAAAATATTTAAGTGGTTATCTTGCCTATAAGTCTTTCTTCCGCTTGGAAGGATTTGGAGATACGGATGAAGACAGAAAATTTTTAAGGGACGTCGAGGCGATTGTCAGAAAACACGAAGAAGCCAAAGAGTATACCAAGGAAAATATAGATAGGAAAGTAGCGGACGAGATAGAGTATACCAATCTGGAAAGAGATGCTAAAAAGATACTATCGAAATATATGCAAAATTATGAATTTTTCGATTTGAAAACGAGAGCTAAAGCTATAAAGATAATCAAGTTTTTGAAAGACAATAAAGTCGTCTTTTTAAAGAGTTTTGCGTGGAAATATAAGGATTTTATAAACAGGCTTTTTAATTGCATTGTCACGCCCGTTTTAGGATTTTCATTTTTAGGTTTTTCGATCATGGTATTTTTATCACACATATGGGCTTTAGGTCCGGCAATTGCTATTTTCTTTTTGAATGTCTTTTTAGGAAAGACTTTAGATAGGCATAATGAAAAGATGATATCCGAATTAATCGATGAAATTATCATCCATTATCGTCACGAATTCGATATTTCTAAAGAAGACGTCGAGAAGTTATCTGATGAGGAGTCTATGGAATCTCTATTTAAAAGTTTTATCAAAAGAGATTTGCGTTACCTCAAGGATAAAGATGGGCAAGAGAATTTAGCTCTGGCAATCAAGATACACAATTTAGGTACTAAATATGCAAAAGCCGTCAAACAGGCTGAAAATGGTGGCATAGAAGTCGACGAAGTCGGTTTTTTATCGGATTTCTCTAGACTGCAGTCCGAGATAAATAAAGATAAAAATAAAGAAAAAGAGGGTACTAGAAGCAAAGAACAAAAAGAAGCTAGTGAAGAAAGAATAAAAGATCCTTACTTGCGAGTCGTCGAAGCTCAGATAGATGAACTTCTGGCCTCTTCTAGTCCAGGAAGCGAAAAATATTTGGTCATGCTCTACGATATCGCTTTAAAATATGCTCACGGAAAAGGTTCTGCTAGCGCATCGATTATAGAAGATATGGATACGATAAGAGGTCTAATAGTGAGTCAGCAGTTGGATAAGAGTATCGACGAAAAAAGACATTCTGGTATATAATGGTTATGGAAAGTGTTTGACAAAGTGACCATTGTGTATTAGAATAACGCGTTGCAAAGGGGGTTTTGCTATGAAGTATTGCGTTACTAAGAAGAAGAAAGATAGAATAGATATCAGATTTTACGGTTGTGAACAATCCGATATGCCAACGGCAAAAAAGTACTGTTCCTATGTCACAGTAG
>CAZXXI010000075.1:0-6943 GCA_964644815.1 uncultured Muribaculaceae bacterium | reverse complement strand
AGTGATGAATAAAATACTTATGAACAAAAAGGGATTTTCTTTAGTAGAACTTATTGCCGTCATGGGCATAATAGCACTTCTTTTTATACTACTCATCCCTAACGTCACTGACATATCTAATAAAACTCAGATATCCCTCAAAGACTCTAAAATAAGGACTATCGAATCGGTGAGTGAAGAACTCGGTAATGCCATCATCAACAACTACCAACTATGCACAGGAAACGACATCGAACACTTAAAAAACAACTGTACTATTGGCCTCGATACTCTCGTCAAAGAGGGCTATATGGAGGGCGACGAAGACGATAAAATATTAGACCCCACTACCAATTCCGCTCTTTCGGGAAGAGTACTTCTCTGCTACAACCCTAAAGAAATAAACGTCTACGCCAAATATGTCGAAGACGATGACTCCTATGCTTGTAAGGAAATAGCTGCTGACAGCGACAACGCTTTATCCCTAGTTCCATCGCGCGCAACCGGTTTCTTAGGTGGAGACCAACTAAAAGCTAGCATATTTAAGGTCGGTACTTTTCTAGGTGATTTGACTTGCAACAGCAATATTGCCAAATGTAGAATAAACGGTTCTAATCTCGAAATAACTATGCCCACGATAGAGGAAGCAGCATCTCGCTTCGGCGATACTTTCGGACCAGTAAGAGATACGATAAGAGTAACTGGTACTTATATAAACGAAGACGGCGAAGAAAAGACGATGACGACGAGGTTTAGCTTACAGCTATATAAAACTTCTATAGCTATTAAAGATAAACCGGAAACTAGGTCTTGTCTAGAATCGGGTAAAGAGATAACTTACGATTTAATCGCCAACAACGCCGGTATTTTCACAATCGATACGAACACCGAAATAATCGAAGGTTCTACCAAAGACGATAAACTGACCATTGCGACAAAGGGCAATACAGGAGCAGTAGATTTAAAGATAGGCGAGAAAAACGGTTATACTAGCGATACTATCGAATTTCAAGTTTATCGCTTAGACACCGATGAACTTCCTGAATCGATGATTTATGGCACTGAAGAACGGATTGCTGTCCGTCACAGCGACGCTGGCAATATAACTATCACGAGCGATGCGCCTGAATATATTAAACTTAAGAAGAAAAATGGCGAAGCTAGTGCTTCGATTGTCTTGGATAGTAGCGACGACGAATTTTCTATCGTAGCGGTCGGTAAAGGCGCATCTAATATCACTATAACAGGTGACTTATGTGGAAGAATCGAAAAGCGCATCGTCGTCGCCAACTTGTCACTTCACGACCGCGAGGGTACCATATACGTCGGTGGCAAGGATTTAACTAACGTCATCGAAACCGACAAGAGCGACGAAGTAAAGTGTACGACTAGCAACAGAAATGCTGCGACTTGCGAAATAATCGATAACACGTTACACGTCCGTCCTGGTACGGTTGCCGATTCGGATGTAACCGTCACAGTTGAGAGTTCATTCGGCGAAAAAGCTTCTATGAAAGTTCACGTCCTAGCGACTACAATCGAAACTGTCAACGCGAGTGACCAATCGGTCAGAAACGTCTGTACCGAAAAGGGCAGCAATTCCAACAGCGATGTCATATCCATTCGCGGAACTAATATGGGCGATGTATTCATCGGTGCCCAATCCGAATATGACCAACCAAATGAAGCATTCCCATATAATCCCAATATAGTAACTGCTTCTTTAGATAAATCCGGTTCGACTATAGGAGTTAACCTAGCAGCCAAAGATTCCAATATTACTGGTCGCTCGAGCGTACACATAGTGGAATCCAACGGTAACCAAGTCGTGACTCTATATTATGACATTTGGTCCCTATCTACAGCTCTCAGTGAAAGCGGAACTAATACGAATAATGCCACCCTCAAAGTAGGAGAGACGATAAAATTGTACATAACTTCTAGTGCTGCTGGAGCTATTACTGCCACTTCCAGTGACACTTCGATTGCCACCGTCAAGATGCAAACGACAGATAATGAAGATTACGACATGGGTATCAATGCTATCAATACAAATGTCCTAGAGATAACTGGAGTTAGAACTGGTACGACAACCGTCCGTCTAAGAGGAGCTTACTGTGGTTATAAAGAGATTACTCTAACCGTATTAGGTAACACTCTAGTCTTAAATCTAGAACCTGGCACCTATACCAAAGCACTCGGAACCAACCAAGTATCTTGTACGACGACTGGTTCTCAAGCGAGCTGTAATGTCGTACTACCCGATATTATAACGGAGGGTGAATTCGAAGCGATAGGGTATTCGCTTACCAAGGATTCCGATAAAATTTCTTATAAAGCCGGCGATACTATCGCTTTAAATGCCGAGATAACTAAAAACATCTTATACGGCAATTCTAGAGATATTAAAAAGCCTGTATGTTCATTTACAGATTCTACTCTCAACACAGTCATCAATAAAACGTCATATTTCTCTCTAGTTTGTACCGATAAAGGAAGCGGAATTGCCAATGAAGGGGTCCTTGAGGTATCAGATTTCGAAAATCTTAATCCTGAGATTTCTGAAGTAATCGAAGTAAGTGCCCCGACACCTATTACAGATGGATATTCATATAAAATAGGTTTTCAAAGTAAAAAAATAGGCACTTATTCGATTAAACTAAAAGAACAATCTGTCGTCGATCTTTACAACAACGGCAATGATGAGTTAGAACTAAATGATATCAACACTTCTTTCTACGATGCAACTTGGATTGGTCGCTGGGAAGTTGGTCGAAGAGACCCAAAAGATGTCGTGGCTATATTATATGATAACGCCGCAATAGGCTTGGGAGAAGAAGGAACACAGTCTTTAATGTTCTATGGAGCTGGTGCAATGGTCGGCTTTAGAAGTGAAACAGAAGTTAAAGGTGACTCCCCTTGGAAATATCCATATGATGAAACTATAACTAACGTCTATTTCGAAGATGGAATTACAAATGTCGGTTCAGCTACATGTATAGGATTTAAAAGCTTAAAAACTGTCGATATACCTGAGAGCGTAATGGAAATAGAAGATTCGGCTTTTGAAAGTTCGGGGCTTACCGAAATAAAAATACCACAAGATGTAAAACGCATAGGAGTATTTTCATTTTATAATAACTTCGATTTAAAAACTGTCGACTTCAATGACGGTTTACAAACAATCGATAGAGAAGCGTTCTATAACCATAACATTAAGACATTAAATATTCCTTCTAGCGTCGAGTTTATAGGTGATTCAGCTTTTGGAACCGATGTCGAATTATCCGTTTTAGAAGAATTAAACTTTGGAGAAAATTCCAACCTACAGACTATAGGAGATTTAGCGTTTTTATATCATAAACTAAAAACTCTAACGATTCCTAAGACTGTAACTTCGATTGGCGAAGATGCATTCTATCAATTTGAATTGTATGGAGAATATAGTACCCTTAAAACTCTAGTGTTCGAAGAAGGGTCGGTTATTAAAGATATCAAAAGTGGAGCATTCCGAAATACGAGCGTTTCGGGGTCATTGACATTACCTGATACACTTGAAACTATAGGTGAATATGCTTTTGCCGGTCTACGCGATAATATCACTTCATTCAATATCGGACCAAACGTTCGCGAACTCGGAAGTTGGTTTGCATACGGAAGTGAATTAAAAGAATTCACTATCGACGAAGCCAACACGAATTTTACAGTAAAAGACGGAGTTGTGTATACGAGTGACTTTACTCGTCTCATCAAATGTCCTGATGACTATTACAAAGTCAATAAAGAGCTAAACATACCTACAACAGTAACCGAAATTCAAGATGGCGCTTTCATGGGAATGCAAGATTACGATAAAGGTATAGAAGGCATGACAATATATCTTCCAAGTGGACTTAAGGAAATAACGATAGAAAACAACTTCAGAGATTTCATAATAGGCTCATATATCATACAAGATAATGAGTTATTCGAAACGGTCGATGGAATTCTTTTCAACAAAGATAAAACAACCATATATAGAGTTCCTTCTGCTTATAATAAAACAGATTATACTATCCCCGATAGTGTCACCACGATTGATAAATATTTTGCATATATGAATACTAGTCTAGACAGCGTAACTATTCCTGAGACAGTAACTAGTATCGATTCTCTCGCCTTTGCGACCGATTCAGATATCGCACTTCCAAACATTTATATAGAAAAAACAGATGACAACTTAGAATTTAACAACAAAGCCTTCGATTTAATGTGCTACGAATATGGCAAAGATATCGAAACGATTTCTAGAACTATATATGTTTTAAAGGGCAACAAATCACTAAAGGAAAAAATAGAAAAAGCTTACGAGACGAGGACCTACTTTAAAATAAAAGTCGATTATTATCAAAATTCATTTACTGTAACATTTGACCCTAATGAAGGTACCGTAGACCCAACTACAAAAAAAGTTTTTATTGGAAAAACTTATGGAGAACTGCCAACACCTACAAAAGAGGGATACATTTTCTTAGGCTGGTTCACTGAATTGGATGGTGGGTCAGAGATAACTTCTTCTACGACGGTTACAATTACAAGTGACCAAACGCTTTATGCTCATTGGGAAAAGAAAGCGAGCAGTCTTTCCGAACAGGTTCTAGAAAAGCTCGGCATAACGCCAAACGAAGGCGAACCGGATTATTCTAACCCAGCGACGACCGACGAAGGAGTATTCCCTAAAGAAGACGACTATGGAACTAGTTACTTTTTTAGAGGTGCTTCTAAAAACAATTACGTTAAATATGGTAAGAATAAAGACGGCTCTGACATGTACTGGCGAATCATTAGAATTAATGGCAATGGAACTTTAAGAATAATCTACGATGGAACACAAGCCTATGCGAATGGAACAGCAAATGATGATAGATATGCCAAAACCGGGCAAGTATGGAACACTATTAGAAATGATGCTAAATATGTCGGTTACATGTTCGAAGGAGCTAATGGTGTGCCTAGTACATCAAAAACAGGAGCACAAACCAATGAAACGAACAGCGAAGCAAAAACGGCAATAGATACCTGGTATAAAGAAAACATATTAGATACAAACTATGGAAGCAACGTAGTAGACACAATATTTTGTAACGATAGAAGTATACCAGGAAAGACAGCAACCGGATGGACAGCAGATACAGGCTTAGGTTATGGAACAAATGCAACAGGCTACGGAGCGCCAACAAGAACAGGATTATGGAATAGTGCAACAGTAGCACCACAACCAAAATTCACTTGTAATGTAAAGAATGACGCATTCACTGTAAATGAAAGTGACAAAGGAAACGGAGATTTAACATATCCAGTAGGTTTAATAACAGCAGATGAAATTTTAGCTGCGGGAAGCGGAAAACATAATACAGCAAATAATCAATATTATTTATACAAATCATCTAGTTATGTAGGCTGGTCACTATCACCTCATTACTTTATCCACAATGCTTTTCTGTACGTGGTTAGTACTAACGGTAACTTAAACGGTGCGAACAGCTATCATACCGGTGGTGCCATAGCGCCTGTCATCAACCTTTCATTCGATGCCGTTATGAAATTTGTTGGTGAAGGAACTATGACTTCTCCTTACGAGATAGAAGAGAAATCCGGCGCTTCTGACTTGATAGCAAAGGCCAACGATGAGACCGTCACCGATTATGAAAGTGGAAACAAAACAGAAATGTTCACGTTCGACCACGAAGCAACCGACCAAACGCCAGCTCTAAGGGATTACCGCTATATCGGAGCTACACCTAACAACTATATCCAATTCAACGATGAGACTTGGCGCATAATAGGTGTATTCCCAGTCTTAAACAGCGAAACTAACGAATATGAAAATAGAATTAAGATAATGAAAAACGAATCTATTGGAAATATAAAAAGAAATCTAACGGAAACAAATAAATGGGTAAACGGAAATATGATGACTATTTTAAATAATTACTACAATAGCACATCCATATCTTTAATAGTAGATTATCGAGAAACAATCTTCAATTATACAGAAACCGGCATTAAAGATAAAGCTCGTAGTCAAACTACTTCTTCGTTATGGCATCTAGGAGCCAACGATAATGTTGCTGATGGAATTAGTTTTTATAAATCTGAACGCAGTAGTACTAAAGCGGGAGGTGAGAGCAATCTGAGCACTGTACAAAATATAGGCCTCATATACCCGAGCGATTATGTCTATACTTTTGCCAACGGTGTAGAGGATACATGCTTTAACAACGGTTTTAAATGTAACTCAAATACAGGAGCTTCTCCAAAGAACAGTTGGATATACAATGATATTATAACTAATAGTCTTGATGCTTGGACAATAATGGGATGTTCATTAAAATATAATGCCATAAATATTAGAAAATATTATGGCCACCTTGTTTATAATTCAGATGGAGTTGCTTTGGCAACAATTCCTGTACTTTACCTGCGACCAGACATCAAACTCGCTGGAGGAGACGGCTCTAAAGATAATCCATATCTATTAGGGGATTGATTAAGAACGACACAGTCGTTCTTTTCATATGCAATTGACCTGTTATTTTCCTTGCAAAAAAGAGCCTATTATTATAAAATAATAGTGAAAATAATAGGGAGAAGATGTCGTTATGAGTGATAAAAAAAAGAAAATATTGATATGTGGATTATTGCTCATTTTAATAGTAATCATCGTTACCATATTTATTTTTATAGGAAAAGCTGTAAATAAATATAACCTAAATATTACGATAGTAGCAACAAAAGATAATAATATCGAAAGAACTGCAATAGAACTATTCGAAGATGGCCAAAATGCTAGAATTAAATTTAGGTCGTTGAATAACGACTCGTATATAATCGGAAAAGATTTGTACTATCTTAAAAATAACACTTATTACATATATAAAACGAGCAGTTCTTATAGAGACTTATATGGCATACTAAAAAAGAT
>CAZXXI010000074.1:0-6956 GCA_964644815.1 uncultured Muribaculaceae bacterium | reverse complement strand
TGTTCTTTGTACAATTTTTGTTTAGATATTTAGTTTCGCAAGAGGTCTATTATATACTATTTTTTCATTTTTGCATAGTCATCAAACAAAAAGAAGCTATTTAGCTTCTACGATTAATTTTATCGCGGTCTTTTCTTCCCCATCGATGGTGATATCGACGAATGCTGGAATACAAACCAGATTTTTACCAGAAGGCGCTACAAAGCCTCGTGCGATACACAGCGATTTTATAGCTTGATTCAAGCTGCCAGCCCCGACAGTCTGCAATTCGACACTTCCATTACTTCTAAAGACATTCGCAATCGCACCTGCTACTTTATTGGGATTGGATTTAGATGAAACTTTTAAAATTTCCATTATTATAAACATTCCTTTCTTTCATCTAAATATATGTTCTCAATCATCAAAAAATACAAAAAGGATTATCTTTTTGTATCATTCGTTGTCTTTTCTCGCGATAGTTTTCTCTGCGACATCTCTAATCTTACTTTCGGTAAAAGGCTTTTGAATCATATCGATAATCGGATATGAAAACGCCCTATTGACCGTCTCTTGGTCGTTAGAACCGGTTATAATCGATACTGGTACTTCTTTGAAAAGATTAATCGCTTTAAAGTGGTCTAACACTTGAAAACCGTCGACACCCGGCATATTTAAATCGAGGAATATACATTGTATTTTATCGTGTGGCGTATTGTCTATCAAACTTATAGCTTCTTCGCCATCTTTGGCCAATACTACTTTATATTTGTTGTCGAATATTTTCTGGATGAAATTTCTTATTATGTTCGAGTCGTCCACGACGATTACGCATTCGGTCGAGATGGTCTCTCCGGCCACCGGATTTGCCGCTAATTTTATAGGTGGTTCATCGCTCACTAGGATACCCATGTATCTCTTTAACACGTTTATCATCTTCTCGGCTTCGGCGATTAATTTGTCGAAATTCTCCTGGACGAAATAAATATCGTTTCTCTTGCCTGCCAACTCGTGTTCATAAAACATATCGGCGAGCTCGTTTATTCCGAAATATCGGCAATCGCTTTTAAGGGAATGCACGATGATAGCATAATTGGCCATGTCGGATAAACTCAAAAATTTGCGCGCATTAGCAATCTTTCCCTCGACTTCCTTCAAAAAGTCTTCGAGCATAGTATCATAAGTTGTCATATCTCCGAACAACTCTAGACTCTTTTTGACATCTATCCCACTGTTTAACAAAATGTTGACATCTTTCATATCCATTCACCTCTACTATCCCACATTATAGCATATTTACCGAAAAAGAAAAAGAGATTTGACTCTTCTTTATAGCTAATCGACACTTATCTCAGCTTTTATATGTCAAGAAGAATGTTTTCGCATCCTCTGTGACTAACTCTTTTAACTCGTTATAGGAAATAGTAGTCTCGTCGATACCTTCTCTTGCCAAAGCATCTTTGTCGACATAACCATTTCTCGTAAATGGTAAAACAACTACACTTGACCTAAACTTTAAATATACTGCATCTTCTAATTCGCGTGGCATATTGTTGTGTAATCTTACAGCTATACTTTTTAATAAACTTTTCTTACCTCGTATGTAACCGCCTTTTGGTTGAGTCTCGACATAGATTACGACTTCTCCACTTTCGAGTTTAACAGCATGCGCTTTTAAAACATTATCGGCATCCATCTCGACTAACTCCTCGAGAAGGAACAAAGGATACTTTTCGCCGCTCGAAAGTTCTATAACATCATCTATACTGCCCTTTATTTGTAACCCGTATACGTCGTCCAATTTGACGCCTATTTTTTTCGTCCTAAGCCAAACATTCCCCATGACGTCTTCCATCACTTCTTGGGATTTTTCCAAAATCCCTGCTCCATCGATGACTACTTCTCCATATTCACCTACCGAGACAGGATATCCTTCCTCATCTAAAATGTCGATTTCTCTATCGTCGAGAGGTTTAAACCCTTTGTCTATTCTATCATACATTCTAAAGAACACGTCATTATAGCCGTCTATGCTCTCTCCTTCTGAAAAACTAGGAGCAAAGAACAGCTTTTCACAACCGAAACGTTTCATCTTAGATACCGAATTGAAGAGTTTTTCTTCTCCCTTTGAATAACGACCGTCAACTATAGGCATATAGAGAAACGACAAATCTATACCCCTAAAGCGCATATCGAATAGTACGCTCATACAGAGTTTTTTCCAAAAAGATGCTGGTGCTCCTACGATGTTCGGTCTATTTAAGAGCACACTATAGGAGAAATAACTCATATCATATATCGTCTCTAATACGAGCGTCCTCTTTAAAAGAAGTCCTTCTATTATACACGTACATACATTTTTATAAGTATACGCCGGATAATGTATAAGTATGCGCAAATTGCGGATGGCATCTGCACTTTTATCGGTAGCCATCGCAAGAGCTAAGTCCATTAACGAATGTACTCTTTTATAAGGTCTTCCCGAATTGTCCTCTTCATATGTGATGGCAAATAAATCGTCGGGTTCCAAATCGTCATTTCTAGCTATCTTTCTATATCTCTCTGGATTGACACTCTGTATCGCACCATAGTTCATTCGCGCATATTCTTCTCCGATATTCAAAAACTTTTCTTGCCAGATTACAGGCTTCTTGCACATCTTTCCGTATTCGATAAAACGATTTTTAAACGTTTTAAATCTGCTGTCCGCGAGTTCATATGGGTCGACTCTTTTTCCTTTTTCCATAGGAAGTGAATCGGCAAGCGAGAACATCACTACTTCTTCTATCGTTTCGCTTTCATTTATAGCACTAACTAAGCCGATATAATTGTCATCCGTTATAAAAAACCTCTTCGCATGGCTTTCTTTAAAAATGTCTATTAAAGTATCTTTGTCGAACCATTCTCCAACTATATGGAACACAAGCCCCAATTTAGATGCCGCTAAAAGGAGATAGATGTACTCGGGCGTATCGGAAACGCACGCCAATACTTCCTCACCCTTTCTATATCCGAGAGCTCTCAAAGACATCGCATAGCGGTCGACTTGCAAAAACAATTCGCGATAACTTATTTTATTTCTATGGTACTCTATCGCCATATCGTCCATAAATTCTTCGTCTATTCTATCATACAATTCTTGCCAGAGAGAACGAACTCCCTCTTTTTTAATCTTTTCGATTTCTTCTAGCACTCTACCAGTCATATTTTCCCTTCTTTCTGTTGCCTATTCTAACAACAAACTGCCCTTTTGTCAATTTCATGTCAAATAAAGTGACTATCTTTGTAAATAGTCACTATTTTAAGTATTTATTCAAAACGCGTTTTAACTCTTCTTTCTCTATCGGTTTAGCTAAATAATCGTCGAAACCTTCGTTCAAATATTTCTCCTTCATGCCGACGATTGCATTCGCAGTGAGCGCTATAGTCGGCGTTTTATATTCGGCAAAATTCTCCTTTAGTTCTCTTAAGGTTTCTACACCCGTCTTCTCCGGCATCATATCATCCAAAAGTACCAAGTCATAGTCGTTATTAGCAACTATTTTTTCTATGCCTTCATCTCCACTTTCGGCCGTCTCGACGACTACTTTATATGGCTCTAAAACCTTTTCGGCAACTTTTAAATTGAGCTTATTGTCGTCGATGACGAGTACTCTTTTATTCGGAAATTCTAGCTTTACCATGCTTTTCACATCGAAGTCTTCTTCTATTTTCTTAGGTGCTGCGACTATTTTCTGGTCTATCGCTACAGTAAAAATCGAACCTCTACCGTATTCGCTTTGGACGACTATCTTACCGCCCATCATATCGACTAGTTTCTTAGTAATCGCAAGACCCAATCCCGAACCCTCTATCGAGATATTCTTCTCTAAGTCTAATCGCGTAAACTTATCAAAAAGCTTATCTATGTCTTCACTTTTTATACCAATTCCCGTATCTTCGACTGAGATTATCAATCGACATACGTCTTTTGAAATGACCGAATTCACCTTGAAGTCTATATGTCCTTCGTTCGTATATTTGATGGAATTGGTCAAAAGATTGACGCATATCTGCTTAATCCTGACCTCATCTCCCAAGAGATATTTAGGTAAATCCGGCGAAAAGTGCGACCTAAACTCTATCTTTTTCGTGCCCAACCTCGCCTTCGTTAGAGCTACTAAGCTATCGAGCATTTCTATCGCGTCGTATTCTCTATTGACTATCTCTATTTTATTAGCTTCTATTTTCGATATATCCAATATGCCATTTACGAGTTCTAACAAGTTATTCGATGCATCGACGATAAACTTCGCATCCTTTTTGACTTCCTCGAAGTCGTTTTCATCTAAAAGCCCATTAGAAAAATTTATTATGGCATTTAAGGGCGTCCTTATCTCGTGTGACATGTGCGATAAAAACTCCGTCTTCGCCTGATTTGCCCTTACCGCTTGATTTCTTGCGAGGGCCAGTTCCTCTATCATCTTGACATCCGGATTTTCTATCGTATTATACATGACTAAATCTATATACACTAAAATAGTCGGAATTATTATCAGAGTCGGGTCCAAAACCCTTACGACCGCGGCCACGACGATGAGAGCTAAGAGGACCACGAGAGGAATATACTTCTTCGTAAAAATTTTCTTGAGGTTCAATAGCATAATCACGGCCATCGCTAAAAGATAGACTACAGTCACAGCGAATACGAAATTTGATGAAGCCCCAGCTACTCCCATCACTCCGTTTTGGTTGATGAGCTCGAGTGGCAACAGAAATTCGATGACGACGCTCACTACGCCGATACCCTCAACTACCTTCTTAACAGAGTCATACTTTTTACTATTTTTATAGGTTATATAGTAGACATATAGAAACAACAGACTCATCCAAACGATATAGTTGATAAAGTCGAATTTGTTGGTGAAAGTCACGAGCACGCTCACCAGCTCGTTCGGTTCGAAATGGTAACCCAAAAATACTTCGAACATGACTAAAATAGTGTTCACGAGACTGCACAAAATCATCAATCCATATATCTTTGTCTCTTTCGACTTTACTCTTTTACTCGAAAAAAACAAAATTACTATCAAAACTATGGTAAAAAAACCGCATATCAAGAAATACATATTGCTCACTATTATCACCTATACTTCGTTATTAAGTATAACAAGATTACAAAATATAGTAAAGAAAAAATGCGCCATATTTTTACGCATTATTATCTCTTTTTTTCCATCACAAATCTCTTTTTTTCCTCTTTTTCGATTATTCCCGGTACGAAAGAACCGTCCTCTTCTAAACGAAATTCGTTTTCTACCGGCTTTCCATCTTTAGAATAGAGATATTTAGCTTCTGATAAAGAATCGTAAGTAAAGCCGAAAGCCCCAAATTTTTTGAGCCAAGTATGATTACAGTATATCTCTGGATTGACATCTTCTAAAGACGTCCTTTCCATATGGAAATCCTTCCATATGGCCAAGCGTTGCTGTTCTAAAGTCGTTTGGATTAACTTAGTCTGTTCTATCAAGCTCTTTTCTCTAGATATATAGATAGGTTTTCCAAAGTTGACGATACAACGCGTATATAACTCCCTCTCTGAAGAAACCATTTCTGGAACTTCTATATATTCTATGTTAACTGGTACTATAGGAACTTCTGTAATCGCTCCTATGCGTGCTGCTCCCAATTTAATATCGTGCATCGGTTTATAGGGGTGCAAATTCCACGTCGCTTCGCCCAATACGAATCCCCATTGCCCATTGACGATTAGAGATGCAAGTTTAAACATGCCCTTAAGAGCAGAATCTTTATCGTTTCTATCTATCAAAACGCCATCACACGCTCTAAAGAGAAGTGCCGTCGCAAAATTTATGTCGTCCTTTGCCCCGAGCGAAGTAATTCTTCTTCCTAACATCTTCGCGACATCTTGGAACGTGAAGACGTCATGCGAATTGGAGTGGTTCGATACAAATAGTACAGGTCCAAAATACGGAATATTTGAAAGCCCTCTCAAATCGTAATCATAATTTCTTATGATTGGATCTATCCTAGTTAAAGCATCCTGAAATGGGTTTTTCATGCTCTTTTTATGACCCCTTCTCTTAACATAATCTTTTAACTCTTCGAAATACCTTATCTTTTCCTCAGTCGTTAAACTCTCTAGCTCCCTATTCGATAGTATCTTTTTTATAGCCATAAAACTTCCTCTTTTCTTTGCCCATATAGTTTACCACACCATCTCCTTTTGAACAACAATTATTTTATGTTCTCGATTAAATTTAAATCTATACCTAGAAAAAACTCGAAGTCAAACTTAATCGTTCGACTTCGAGCTTTCTTGAAATTTTCGAGCGGCGGAAAAATGATGAGTCATTTTTCCGAACTCTCCACTCAAAGATGGGAATGTCTTATCCATACTATGTCGCATGGTTACTACGTAACTCATTCTCCGACGTATGGATTCGTCATCGTACCTTCTCCTTTTAAGGTATTTACGTAATCAGCACTCAGATTGATAACCGGAGCGACCGCACCGTTCGTATCGTTAGTAACCGTATCACTTAAGTTGCCGTATCCACGGACCACGAACACATCAGTATGACCGGCATAGATACTAGGCGAGAGCGACCAGCCGTAACTCGATGATTTGTATAAATAATATGATTGATTAACTGCTTCATTTTTTCCACTTCCTGCTGCCATTATTTCATCTGCTGTTATTAGCCCTACTGGATAGGTTAATGCTCCGTTTCCTTTGTCGCTTTCATTTACTGTAAAAGTATCATTCTTCACGTCACACGTGAATTTTGGTACTATATTATCTTTTTTCCATACTCCTGTTCTTACTGTTGCTCCATAGGCTGTTGAATTATCTCCATAGCCTAAGCCTGTATCACTTGAGTACCCTGTTGCGGCCCATCCTGGCGTACTTCTATCGTTACAGAAGATGGCATCTACTACGTTTGTTCCATAGCCCGTATCTACTATGTTCTCTT
>CAZXXI010000073.1:0-7008 GCA_964644815.1 uncultured Muribaculaceae bacterium | reverse complement strand
CAACCGAATTGGGAGATGTCGCCGATATCGAGCAAAAGCCGGTATTGGAAGGTCGCAATATGTCTATAAAACTTGCACCGAAGAAGCAATAGAAGAAAAAATAGGAGGAATTAATTATGCCAAAACAAAAGACACATAAGTCTACAAAAAAAGTTTTAAACGTTAGAAATAGTGGAAGTATAACTTATAAAAAGTCTAACGGCAATCACAAGACAGCGAAGGATTCTAGCAAACAAGTACGTCAAAGAAGAAAAGCAGGTTCTTTGAGTAAATCAAAGGTAGCTAGACTTAAGTCTGTAATTTAGGGGAGGAAAAGACATGACAAGAGTTAAAGGTGGTTCTGTTGCAAAGAACAGACGTAGAAAAGTTTTAAAACAAGCTAAGGGATATTTTGGAAGTAAACATAGACTTTTCAAGACAGCACAAGAACAAGTATTCCATAGCGGCAAATATGCCTATAGAGACCGCAAGAACAACAAGAGAAATTTCCGCAAACTATGGATTACTCGTATCAATGCCGGATGTCGCGCTAACGATATAAGTTATTCTAAGTTCATGAACGGTTTATCAAAAGCAGGAATAGAAATCAACAGAAAGATGTTATCCGAAATAGCTATTGCTGAACCTAGTGCGTTCACTGAGTTAGTAAATACAGCTAAGAAGGCTTTAGAGGGAAAGACTAGTGCACCTAAGAAAGAAGAAAAGGTAGAAAGAGCTCCAAAAGCAGAAAAAGCTGAAAAAAAAGAGAGTGCTCCTAAAGGCGAGAAAAAAGTCGACTATGCGAGCATGACTGTTGCTGAACTAAGAGAAGTAGCTAAAGAAAAGAATATCGAAGGATATTCGACTATGAAAAAAGCTGAACTAATCGCAGCATTGAATTAGGACTATTAGTCCTTTTTTTCTTGCTTAAAGCTCGATAAACATTTATAATAGAGTACACATAAAGGAGAGAGTAAACTATGAACAAAGATTATAGGGTCAATAAAAAGGGATTAGAAGAGATAAGAGATGAACTCATTAGCAAGTATAAAAGAGTGATTAGAGTATCTTTCCGTAGTTCGTCGATTCCTAAAGAAAGCGCTACTTTGAAAAACATCAGATGGGCTATGGTCAGCAAAAAGGGAAGTTATCATTATCGCGTCGAGGGAGATAGAACTGTTTTACCAGAGTTAGCAGAGTTATGTGAAGATTTGATAAAATGGGAAAAATGGTCACTTTCGCGACTGAATAAACCGATTGAAGATAAAGATGTCTTAATCGATTGGGCTTTAATAGAGAGATATAGAAGCTTAAAAGAATGGGTCGCAGGTGGAGACTATAGAAGGTTAGACGATTTTACAGCAGCTGCCCAAGATGTCGCAGTGATGTTACAGGAGGCAAAAGGTGTAACAGAAGGGTATTTAGAGAGAATAAGAGAATGTGTAATTCCTTTGAACAAAGATTTAGAGAAAGGAAGCATCAAGTAAAATGGAAGAAGAACTGAATTATTTAAGCATCAGAAGAGTATTTGAAAAGAGCAATAATCAAGCGGGAATAGATAAACTCATAGGAGCTTATGTCGAAAGTAAGAAAAAATTTATCGGTAATACTATGGCAGATAATGACCCTGTGATAGAGGGAGTAGTTCTTTCAAAAGGTTTTATCGAAGCACTAAGCGTCAATGATGCAAAAAAATTAGCGGTGGCAGGAGCTAAACCTGTAGATTCGTTGATAGAGAAAGTATTAGAAGAACGAGGTGTCACTAGATCTAACATCGATAATGCGATAGCTCTCTTTAAAGAAGGTCTTATCGATTTCGATAGATTATTCGACTATATTTGTAATAATCTTAAATATGGATTGTATGCTCTTAAAAAGATTACAACAAATGACGATATATTCGATAAATTGACGATAGAAAATATCGGAAGAATTAAAAAGCTTATCTTAGACTACAATGCTTGGGATTTAATCGGCAAGGACTATTACGAGTTTCTCTATGTAGATTACATTCGCATAGCGCTTAAAGTTTTAGAAAGAATGCCATATGATTTAGACAACGTAGCCTTAGCGATTAAAATACGCGAACATAAAAAAAGACATGATAAACGTATCAAATTCAACTTGAACGAAGGACTCATAAAAGACTTTATACTTAATTATTTAGCGGGCGCTCAAGACATAAATGTTCTTTTAGAGAGATTACATGCTAGAAGAGACTGTCTATATCTGTTTAATTATGCCTTTCCATCTATACATTATCTTTTCGATACGGCGACTTTAAATAAAATAATAGAAGAGCTCGTCGCTAAGATGATTAAGGGAGAAATAAAGAGACCAGCCTTCGCAATGCACGTCTTCGATAATCTTAAGGAACGGAAAATCGATATATACAACGGTTGGG
Organism: uncultured Muribaculaceae bacterium; assembly: GCA_964644815.1. GTDB lineage: Bacteria > Bacillota_I > Bacilli_A > RF39 > UBA660 > RUG11867. The sequence continues at coordinate 4,625 of CAZXXI010000073.1, read as the reverse complement.
CTCTAAACGATAGAGCGGTAGAACTAGATATCTATTATATGTGTGACTTTAAAATTCCAAAGCCTGTATGTTTTTCTGAACTCGATGAAAAATACAAAAATGATACTTTCTTAGAAGACTTCGACGAACTAGATGGAAGATATAGGGAAGCCTTGGAAGAAAAAGAGCCAGAAAAGCCTTATGTAATCAAACCGACGGATGGACAAGGAAGTAATAAATAAAAAGGAGAAACCTCAGAGGTCTCTTTTTAAATTTTACTTTTTTAAAAGTTTATAGAGGTTTATGGAGTTAAGGGTTACAATCGTCAAGATATCGAGTATTTCTCCTATTACGAGGCCATATAGACCGACGTGGAGGAAGCTGAATAGAGCTAAAGAAATGGTTTTGACGAGGACGCCGATAGTCGTCGAACGGAAAGCTAGTTTTGTCTTGCCTAAAGCCTGCAAGGTGCTCGATAGAGGTCCTTCCAAGTTGTAGAGGATAAAAGCCCCTGCGAGAACGCGGATGTACTCTACACCTTCAGTAGTGCCGTATATTAAGTTCAATAGGCATTCAGGGAACAAAAAGACGACGGTATTACAGATGATGCCTAGAATTAGGCTCAGGACTAGAGATTGTTTTAACCTCTTTTTGATGTTTTTGGTGTCCTTTTGTTCGTATGATTTGCTCACCTCGGGGATAAGGGCAGTCGATACGGCTTGGACGATGAAAGAGGGCATCATGAGCATGGGGATGACGAAGGCGTTGTATATGCCGTATTCTCCAACGATAAAGGCGTTGGAATAGCCGACTTTTTTAAGGACGTAGGTGAGAATAATCGGTTCGAAGAAGTAGGCGACGTTGCCGATGATGCGACCGGAGACGGTCGGTAGACAGAGGTCCATCACTTCTTTGGTCGTCTTCAAGTCCGGTTTGAGGTCTTCTTTAGTTATAGTGAAGTTCTTTGGAAGATAGAGGAGGAAGATGACGATGGAGATGAACTCGGATATGATGCTCAAAAGGATAAAGCCACATACGCCGTAGACTGGGCCGTAGCTTACGAGTTTAGGTAGAAACATGACGATTATTAGAAATCTCGCTATCTGTTCGATGATGTTGGACATCGTATGCGGTAGCATCTTTTGTTTGCCGAAGAAATAACCTCTTAAGATACTCGAAATAGAGATAAACGGAAGTATGAAAGCCATCGACATTATCGGGTAGGTTGCCTCTTTTGAATCGAGCAAAGTTGTAGCTATGAAATCGGCCGAGAAAATGATGGCAATCATCATGAATAGGTTTAGTAGTAAAACGATGGGAGCGACTGAGAAAATGACTTTTTTGCCGCGTTTAGTACCGCGAGCGACGACGGTACTTATCGCCATCGGCAGTCCCAGTTGGGTTAAGGCTATGAGAAGAGAATAGGTGGGCATGACGAGGCTGTGCAAGTTGATGCCATCTGTACCAATAATTCTCGTGAAGACTATGCGGATTAGAAATCCTAAAACTTTTGTCACCATCGAACCGATGAGCAAAATAAAAGCACTTTTAAAAAATAGACTTTTTTTCATAAGAAAATGTATGCTTTAAAAGAATTATTTATTCTATGGTTTAACGTCAAATGAGGGTATACTTTGGTGGTAAAGAATAGAAAAGTAGTGTATAATTGATGTAGGTGATAGTCTATGGACGGTTTTACGAGTTTAGAAGAATTATATAAAAGAGTCGAACCTGCTTTAAAGAGCAAGACGCTCGATTTGAAGCGTTGTGGAGTTAACTATGTCCAGAAAGCAGACGTTTGGAACTATTTAAAAAATAACGTTTGGAGTAAAAAGACCAATTTGACTTTAGGAGAAATAGTCAACGATATAATGACTCTATCGAACGCGGAACTGGAGATATATGTCCAAAACCTGATAGGTACTAAGCCTAGAACAGTAGAACAAGAAAACATATCATAGAAAGAAGAAGATAACATGAACGAGCTCATGGAAGATTTGCTAAAAAAAGCGACGAGCTATATAGATAAAGAAAATGTACAGTTGATTGGAAAAGCTTTGGCATGTGCACTTAAATATGCAGATGGCGTATTAGATATCAATGGAAACGAGTTCTTTTTGCATGTATTGAGAAGTTCAATAATACTTACGGAGTTGCATAGCGACGAAGTGTGTATCGCCTGTTCATTAATCGGCTGGATTCCTTCTAGAGTTGAAGGAGTTACTGCGCACGACTTCGAAGAGGAGTTCGGTAAAGAAGTTGTAAATATAGTGGAAAGTTTACACAAGATAAGCAAATTGAAGCTCAAAGATGACAGCGAGAACAAGGCGATATATTTAAGTAAGTTGCTAGTGGGATTGTCGACTGATGTGAGAGTGATCGTCATAAAGCTAGCGACGAGACTCGACAACTTAAGAGAAGTATATACAGAGCCTAGTCCTATGCAGAAAAACAAGTGCATAGAGACGGAGAGCGTATTGATTCCTATCGCCCATCGCTTGGGAATCAACTATATCAAGAGTGAACTCGAAAACTTGTGTCTCAAGTATTTGAAGCCAGACATATATAATGAAATCGTGGAAAATTTGGATGCTTCGTTCGAGGAATTAGATGGCTATATCAAAGAAATGCAGAGAAGTCTATCCGAAATCATGATTGAAAATGGCATTAAATTCCGTATCAAGGGACGTGTAAAGAGTGTACATAGTCTTTACGAAAAGTTGGCCAAGGGTAAGCGCTGGAGCGATATCTATGATATTTTGGCTCTTCGCATCATCGTCGAAAAAGAAGCAGAATGCTATTTGGCTATAGGCCTCATCCATTCGAAGTATAGACCGATTCCGAAGAGATTCAAAGACTATATCGCGCGACCTAAAGAGAATATGTATCAAAGTCTTCATACGGGGGTCATCGGACCAGATGGTAAGATATTCGAGATACAAATAAGGACCGAAGAGATGGATGAGATAGCCGAATGCGGTATCGCTTCGCATTGGTCGTATAAGGAACACGGCACGAAAGCTATCCAAAACTTGATGGAACAGAAGTTGGAGCTCTTTAGAGGTACGATGGAAGTGGAGAAGAGTGAGGAAGAGGCCATCGACGAGTTAAAAGAGATTTTCATGAAGAAGATGATTTATGTCTTTACACCTAATGGCGACATCATCGAACTGCCGGAGGGAGCGACACCGGTCGATTTTGCCTATCGCATCCATTCGCACGTCGGAGATACATTAGTGGGCGCAATAGTCAACGACCAAATCGTGCCAATAGATTATGAACTTCAAAACGACGATATAGTCAAAATTAACACTAACGAGACGATGACTCCGCGCAAAGAGTGGCTCAAGTTCGTCAAGACTAGTCAAGCTAAAAATAAGATAAAAGCGTTCTTCAATAGACAAGATAAACAAAATTACATCGAACGCGGAGAAGAGTTACTCATCAAAGAAATCAAGAGAAGACACTGGAACGTGGCGGATACTTTGTCGAACGAGAATATAGCTAAGCTCATTAGCACTTTAAAATTGAAAGATTACGACGACTTAAAACTCTCAGTCGGTTCGATGCGCTATACGGCGAATTATGTGATGAACTTACTCATCGAAGAGAAGCATGAAGCGCAGGACTTGATACTCGAGAAAATCAATTCGAAATACGATGAGAGTAACAAAAACTATAAAAGCGACATCATCGTCGAAGGTTGCGACGACATATTAGTCACGGTGGCGAACTGTTGTAAACCGGTCTTTGGCGACGAAATAATAGGTTATATAACCAAAGGAAATGGTATAGTCGTACATAAGACGACGTGTTCCAATATCAAAAATATGGAATCGCGGTTCATCGATGTTTCTTGGAACAAGAGCTCGACGAATACTTATATAGCAGAGTTACTGGTGAGAACCAATAATATCAACAATAACATCTTAGATATAGTAGCAAAGTGTACGGAAAGAGGACTTGCCCTAACAAGTCTGGACACTATAGATAGAGATGACGAAGTAGATTATAAACTTTTGATAAAGGTACCGGATGCCGATAGTTTAAAAGTGTTCATGTTGGATATCGAAGCTATACCTTTTGTCACGAGTGTAGAAAGAGTGGTAAAATAATGCGTATATTAGTGAGTAGAGTTAAGGGTGCCAAAGTAGAAGTCGATGGAGAAGTAGTCGGTAAGTGCGGACAAGGATTGTTGGTTTTATCCTGCTTTACCGAGGGCGATAGTGAGACCGAAGTCGAGTACTTAGCTAAAAAATGTGCTCAGCTGCGCGTGTTCGACGACGAAGAAGGCATCATGAATAAGAGCATACAGGATATCGGAGGTAACATATTGTCGATAAGCCAATTTACTCTCTATGCCGACGCCTCTAAGGGCAATAGACCGAGCTATTTTAAAGCTCTTAAAGGACCGGAAGCCAAAGTTCTCTATGAGAAGTTTAACGAAAGATTAAACGAGTACGTCCATACCGAGACGGGTGTGTTCGGCGCGGATATGCAAATAACTGCAGAACATGACGGACCAATAAACATCATCATAGACAAATAGAAGAGAGGTTCATCGTCGAGATGAGCTTTTTTCTATGGCAAGTTCCTAAATTTTCACGGGAAATGCAACAAAAGTACAAAACTATAATCAAGATTAA
>CAZXXI010000072.1:0-7041 GCA_964644815.1 uncultured Muribaculaceae bacterium | reverse complement strand
ATGGACGGTTATCTGTTCTAAAAGAGGCGGCAATAAAAACGATTTATATTTTTTAGCTTTGCTATAGTCTTTTTCATTGTGCAAGTGACAAGCATTATGAATTTTCTTTTAATACTTTTTCTACTTCATTTATTAATTGTTCTTTATTTGGAATATAATAAGTATAAGTTGATGCAAATACATTATTTTCTAGTCCTCCTAAAGCATATTCCATGGCCACTTCTTTTTTACCCTTACAAAGAATAATTCCTATTGCTTTATTATCGTATTCATCATTTACTTCAGCATTGTAATAATTTAAATACATATTCATTTGACCTGCATATTCAGGCCTCATTTGTCCAATTTTTAAATCAATTAAAACATAACATTTTAATATTTTATTATAGAAAACCATATCTACATAATAATGAATATTTCCAAGAGTTACTCTTTGTTGTGTTCCGACAAACATAAAACCTTTACCCAATTCTAACAAAAACTCTTCCATATGTTTTACTAATTTTCTTTCCAAGTCCTTTTCTAAAATAGGTTTTGGTTCTTTAATATCTAAAAATTCAAAGACATAAGGTTCCTTCAAAATATCATCAGGCTTAGCTAACATTTGTCCAGTTTTTGATAATTCATAGACTTTCTTTTTATTATTTTTACCATCAGATAATAATAATCTTTCAAACAATGATGTTTCTAATTGCCTTTTTAATTCTCTAACACTCCAGTTAGAATTAACGCATTCTTTTTCGTAAAAACTTCTTTCATCATCATTTTCAATGCTTAATAACTCACAATAATGTGACCAGCTTAATTTTCCAGACAGTGTCTGGAATTTTGGATAAGTAATATAAAGTTTGCGCATATTAAATAAATTACTAACCGAAAAACCAGTGCCTAAAATTTTTCTTAATTCTTTTGATAATTCCTTCATTATTTTTTTGCCATATTCAGCTTTAACATTTCCATTTTGTTCATTTTCCACAATAATTCTACCAACATTCCAATACGCTAGTAACATTGTATTATTTACTTCATAAGCTATTTTATTTCTACTATTAATAATTACATCTTTAATTTCTTCAATCATTTTATCATTAATATTTTCTAACATAAATTTTTCTCCTTTCTGAATTAGCCAGACGTGTCTTGCTAATTCTATTTTTTAGGTTCATTATATTCTAATTTTTTGTTATTACTAGATAGTACTATCAATTTGCCGTTTCCCAGTTCAAATTCATTTGGAGATTCTTCTTTTCCTATACTTTTAATTTCAAAGCCATATTCTTGAAGTAAATTGAAAATTGTTTCTATCGAAAAGTCTCTACACAGAACGTGGAGTTCCATGCTACGCTTCTAGCATCTTTTCGATATCGAGTATGCAAATGCTGCGAATTCTGTCTTGGCAGTTTTCAAATTTGCGGGCATTTGCCTCGAAGATGATGTAGAGGTTTTCGGAATGGACGGTTATCTGTTCTAAAAGAGGCGGCAATAAAAACGATTTATATTTTTTAACTTTGCTATAGTCTTTCTCGTCGGGTGTGTACTCATAAATAGAGATGAACGACGAATTCTTGCGGCCATATGAACTGCTCAATAACATATAGGTATCTTTACCCTCTTTGTGAAAGGTTATACCTTGGATTTTAGGCGGTACGGCAAAGGTGTCGACATATTCTAAGGAGATGGCAGTACCATCTTTGACGATTTTATATCTTTTGACGAGGCCCTTCTTTTCTTTGGAGAAACTGCCGACGAATAAAATGTCTTCGTAAATGGTAAGATAGGATATCTCGTCGGCACTTTCATTTTTGTAGTTAGGCAACCCTTCGCCGATATGGTCGAATTTTGAACAGTTTTCCACTACTTCTTCTTTCAAAAAATCTTCAGCGCGATAAGTATTCAAGCTGCCATTTTTGCCAGGAATCCACAACAGTTTGTTTGCATCGTCATAGGCGATAGCGCCGACGTGAGAAGATATGTCGAGGGTCACGCGATTTTTAAGATTGCCGAATTTATCAATCACAAAACATTCAGATGGTTCGCTTTCATCTTCGTTATAAGCCGTATATAGAAAGTAACTATTCATGATAGTTAATCCTTGAGGAATCAAATTATCTGGCGATTTAAGGGGAATGCTCATCGGTTTGATTACACTTTTCAAATCGGGATATTTCGGCAGAATAGATTCTACATCTTCGGAGAGAATTAGCTCATCTTCGAAGACGTATTGCAGTTTTATATTAGCAATTATGAAGGTAACTATAAAAATAATTATTATTCCTGCAAAAAAACTAATTATATTTTTTTTCATTTTTACCCTCAAAATCGAAGAAAGATAGAAGGTGTTTATAGACGAACATCTTTTTTCTTTCGTTCAGTATTTCGTGGCGCATTTCAGGATAAGTTATCGTGGAGATAGGCTTGAATCCGGCTTTACTCAAGACACCTTTGGAGTCCTTTTCCCCATCATTTCCACCTGTGCAGGGATCATCATCCCCTCTTACTAAGAAAATTTTTAATGATTTATTTATATCTTTATAGTTTTTAGGATTGTGCATGAGTATCATGAGTTTAAATAGGTCTTTATAGGCGGAGCAAGTAAAACCGAAGCCACAGTATTCATCATCCATGTAACTGCGGACGTTTTGCTGATTATAGGATAGCCAATCATACGGCGTTTCGCTGTTTTTGATGCTTTTGTTAAATTTGCCTGTCGTCAATCTCTTTAACAGTTTCGACTTATGTTTTGGCCCTCTTAGAAATTGAATAACGTTTGCGAGCATTAACCCTAGATGAACGCTTAAGCGATAGTTGGGATAACCCGAGAGAGCTGCTTTTTTGTACTCTTTAGAGTGGTTTTCCAACAAAACGCGGGCAATGATAGTTCCCATCGAATGAGCGAATATGTAGACAGGTATCGTGGGAAACTCTTCTTTTATAAAATGCGTTATGGCAAGTTGGTCCTCTATTAAAGCTTGATGCCCGTTTTTCTCTGCAAAAAAGCCCAACTCTTTGGCGCTTTGGCCGTGACCTCTCAAATCGGCTGAGACGACGTTGAAATCGTATCTATTTAAGAAAGTGATAAAATCTTCATATCTCTCTTGGTGCTCTTCCATACCGTGAATAATTTGAACTACAGCTTTAGGCTCGTCGACATCGAAGACGTGTACATCGAGTTCATAACCGTCGAAGCTTTTTACAATCCTTTTTTCCATGTTACTACTCCTGTTCTAAAATCATTATAACAGAAAAAAAGTAAATCTTCCATAGGAACGAAGATTTACTTTACTAGTTGTCCTTAGGTACGCGAGCGTTGTTGTATATCTTTTCGATGTATTCATCGGGATAATATTTATCTAGTATTCTATCGAATGTATTGTTAGCTGCGATGTTGTTGCGACGTTCGGTAACGCGATAGCAGGCGGAGAAACTGACAAGACAGTCGAGGATGAAAACCGTACTTAGAACCATAGCTAAGTTGTTGACGCTTCTTTTTTCCATGTGCGATTTCAATTTGTTTATCCAAGGCAGGAGTGCTTCATAGAAGATGAGCCCGGCGAGCCCCCAGAAAGCAGCGTGGAAGACGCTCGTGCGACCATAAATGTTTAAGAAGATGTTCGAATAGTCCCAGGAAATCGTACCGAAGACTTTTTCTTGGATTAAAGAACCCATATACTCGGTAAAACCTCCTAGAAAGAAACCGAAGATAAAGACGGTGAGTAGCTCTTTCCATTTAGATTTATTTTTAAAGTCGATGCTGTTATAAGATAAATATAGGATGACGAGGCCTAAGCCATAAATCGGTATGAGAGGTTCGTAGATGAGCCCTTTTCTTAAAATATATCTTCCGATTATCAGATTCAATATGTTTTCGTGTAAAAAGCCGATGAAGCTTCCTATTATGAACAATAAGATGATGAAATTGATTTTTTTAATACTTTCTTTTTTCATTTCAATACAACCCTTTTCAAAAAATGGACAACCGAATTTTTGCTTTCCCATTTTTTGTATCTTTTTTATAGTCATCCCTTTTTTACGCCCTTATTTTATCACATTTTTTGTTATATGCAAGTGTTTTTTGCTGTTTGTACATACAAATGTTCTATTTAACTTTCTAAAATAGCGATAAAATGGGGTAAATTCGTATTATAGTATGTAAAAAAAAGAACTATAGTTTTTGCTATAGCCCACTTATTTTGTCGCTTTCTTTGCTCTTTTCTTGGGAAGCGGCGTCACTTTTTCTATTTCTATTACGATTTTTTTAGCGAGTTCACAGTCGTCGACGTTCAAGATGTAGTGTTCTTTGGCACCCTCATAGGGATAGCCGCACTCTTTTTCATCTACGAGGCCTTCTATAACGGGAAGCTTTTTGACGAAGGCTGTATTGTCGCAGACGATTACTACTGGTTTGCCATTTAAGTAAACCATATATTCTCCAAACATCTTTTTAAAAGTAATCTCTCCGATGCCAGAAAGAGCATCGCATACGTAGTTTATATAAGTAATATCTGTTGCCATATTTTTCTCCTATTTTTTTCGAATTGGGTGTCTTATCACCGTTTTAAGATTTTCTTTAGCGACTCGGCGAGGGTCGGATAAGTATATTTCGTGATGGAATCTTTTGTCGTCGATGTCGAGGACGTAGCCGTTTTCTTCGATATAGTCATCCATCAGTTTTATGGTCGCCGGTTCGTCGTCATAAGAGCCGATGTGCATGCATTGAACACAGATGCCTTCACGATAGGTCAGAAACTCCACTTTAGAGAAATCCCTCTTTTTTTTATTTGTCGCTTCTTGTATTGCCCAATCGAAGTCTTTTTTGGTTATGAAGTCCGGTAGACGGATGAGGGAGATAAACTCCATATCCTCCTTATGTTCATAATCGAAACTGCCGACTCTATCTTTTTGCCACCAAAAACCTTCGAGAGGCGGTACGACGTATTCGAAGTAACCATCTATTTTATAATCCGTTTTGTAACTCATCTTTAAAGTAAATGCGATGGAATACAAGAGTTCGATGGAAGCTTTATATTCTCCTCGTTCCTCGTTTGGATTGCCCTTTCCCCTCACAGCGAGATAGTTCATGGTAGGTATTTCTATTATGTGTGGTTTGTTTTTAGGCATATAAAATTCTTTATATTCTTTTTTGTAATCGAATGCCATATATCCTCCTATTTTTTATCGAATGGAACTGTATCGTAAGCTCCCAAGTCGTATACTTCATAGCCGAGCGGTTCTAATACGTCATAAGCAATCTTGCTCCGTCTACCACTTTGACAGTAGACGAGGATGGTTTTGCTTTTGTCCAAATCTACCGTGGCATCTATCGTGTCATAAGGGATGTTTATCGCATCTATGACGTGGGAGTCTTCGTATTCTTCTGGCGTACGGACGTCGACGATTATATAATTGTCTTCCCACATGATTCTATCGAGCAATTCTTCCCTATTTAAGGCTTCTTTTTTCTCTTGATTCGTACTACATCCACATATCATAGTGAAGACGCAGATGATGATTAAAAATCTCGTGATAGCTTTAGTCATATTATACCCTCTTCTAAATTAATTGTACCAGAATAAGGTGTCTAAGTCTATAGAAAGATGCAGCTATTTTTTCTCATAAGTGGGTATAAATCATAATTTTTTTCAAAAAACACTTTATTGACACTGACTTGACAGCTATTTACAGATGTGTTAAAGTGATGTCTAGAACTGGTTAGACTAGTTATGTGCTTCTCTCTTTAAATCTTAGCTCAGGGGGGTTGAAGGGAGTGATATTTTTGATGAAAATAAAGTTCACTTTAGAAGTAATTATTAATATTAGAGATACGGTTAAATCCATCATCAATAGATTGTTCAGATAAAAAAGCACACAACTAGAATTTTTTTGAACTGAGTTCTAGTTGTGTGTATAGTACAATTGAGAAGCACAGCTAGTAATCTAACCGGTTCTCTTGATTAGAATTATATTACATTATATAGATTTTTACAATCTTTTTTTGTTACTTCGCTACTCCAATTTTACGGTAGGGATTGCTCATAGTTCCATCTCCGATGAGTCTACTTGCGTATTCAGCTGAGAGGTTTATAACTGGTGCTAAAGCACCTTGTGTAGAGCCGCTACTTGAGTAATGTAAGTTACCACTAGTACCAATTACGAACAAATGGGCATTATTAATGGAATAATTATAAGCCGAGAGTGACCAACCAAAGTAATTTGTTGATTTATATAAATAATAAGATTGATTTTTCGTTTCTGGTTTTCCACTGCCTGCCACTAGCATTTCATCTGCTGTTATTAAACCTATTGGATATGTTAATTTTCCGTTTCCTTTGTCGCTTTCATTTACTGTGAATGCATCATTTTTTAAAGTACATAAAAATGTTGGTTGAGGATTTTCTTTATTTGGATTACTGTCTAGTACACCTAGTCGTGCATATGCTCCATAACCCGTTGTATAGTTTCCATAACCTAATGCTGTATCACTTGCCCAATATGTTGCTGACGCTCCTGGTGTGCTTCTATCGTTACAGAAGATGGCATCTACTACATTATTTCCATAACCTGTATCTACTATGTTTTCTTTGTACCATTGGTCTACTGTTTTTTTTGCATCGCTGTTCGTCTCATTGGCTTGTGCTCCTGCTTTTGACGTACTTGCTGTACCATTCACTCCTCCGAACATATAACCGACGTACTTAGCATCGCTTACATTTGTACTCCATACTTGTCCTACTACGGCATATCTATCATTATTCGCCGTTCCATTCGCATAGGCTTGTGTTCCATCGTAGATGATACGGAGTGTTCCATCGCCATTTATTCTGATAATTCTCCAGTACATGTCTTGACCAGATTTATTCTTTCCATATTTAATATAGTTAGTTGTAGATGCTCCTCGGTAGTAATAACTGGTTCCATAGTCGTCTTCTAGAGCATATATTCCTTCGTCTGTTGTAGCTGGCTCAGCAAAGTTTGGATTGCCAGAATTGACACTCGCAATCACTTTATCAAAAGGAGAATTGCTTCCTTCTGTTATATTGAATG
>CAZXXI010000071.1:0-7065 GCA_964644815.1 uncultured Muribaculaceae bacterium | reverse complement strand
ACCTCCTGGTTTTCAAGACCAGTCCCTTCAACCGGACTTGGGTATTCCTCCAAATATTCGCTTTTTCAAGTGACATGATGATTATAACACAAACTTTTTTGAGGTGTCAACACTAATTTAGTTTTTTTGTATAACTGTCGCCAAGTCATATAATAATCGTTTATCTAGCCATAAATTAGCCTTAAAGTGACAAAATAATAAAACTATGATATAATTATCTACTCGAAAGGAGAAATATCTATGAAAATCAAAGAACTGACTATTCAAGCTTTCAGCGAGTATACCAAAAACAGTCCTCTAAGAAATTATATGCAATCGGTCGAATATGCAAGACTATTAGGCGAAGAAAAATACAATTATGACTATGTTGGACTCGTCGATGAAAACGGTGTAATCCATGCTGCTTCTTTAATACTTTGGAAGAGAATCGGTCTCAATATGCGCTATGGCTATGCACCTAAAGGCTTTCTCATAAACTACTACGACTCCGCGCTTCTAAAGACTTTTGTAGATGCTCTCCAAGAATTTTACGCTAAAAAAAATATGATATTTATAAAAATCAACCCCGAAATCGTCGTCGGCGAAGTCGATAACAAAACATTCGAACACCAAGATAACCCCAACATGCGTCTTAAGACTGAAATCCAACGCTTCGGTTTCTTAAAACTAAAAGACAATCTCTACTTCGAATCGATGAATCCGCGGTTTAACGCCTATATCGATTTAAAAAACTCGAACATCAAAAACTATTCAAAACCTACTCGCAACAAAGTTAAAAACAGCAAGCGAAAAGGTTTGTTTATCGAAAAAGGCACACTCGAAGACGTCAAAGCTTTTTATGAACTCGACCAAAAAGAACACACTCTATCCCATTATAACAACCTCATGACCATTTTCGGGGATAAAATCGACCTCATTTTGGTACGCGTAAACTACGAAAACTACATCAAAAATAGCCAAAGTCTCTACGAAGAAGAGCTCGACAAAAACAGTCTATATAACGAAATACTCCATCGCAGTCACAAAGAGACCGATTTACACCGCAAAATGGCATCTGACGCTCTTCTGGCCACTATCAAAAATGAAATAGTCGCAGCCACCGAAGGATTGCGAGTTAGAGATAACGCTATCGTCGCCGCAGCCATCGTCGTAAAATGTGACAATCGCGTACACGTAGTCGAAAGTTCATTCGATAGAGCTCATGCCAATCTAAATGCCAATTACTTCCTCTATCACTCGCTGATAGAAAACTACAAAACCGATTTCGACTTCTTAGATTTAGGTGGCATTACTGGCGACTTCAAAAAAACAGGAAAATTCTACGGATTAAACAGATTCAAGCTAGGCTTCAATCCTAAAATATACGAATACATCGGTGAATTCGATTTGATTTTCAACAGATACAGTTACGACAATTTACTGGCAACCGGTCGTTTGGCTTCCGAATTTAACAAAGAAAAAAGGCAATAGTAAATCTCGCGATATTTTATCCGAGATTTTTTTTGCTCATTTTTGACAAACATCACAATAGAAGGCACTTCTACCTTCTAATTTCTTTCTCTTTATGGGATTTCCACAAACGCTGCAAGGTTCTCCTTCCTTGCCATGTACTTTCAAATTGTCCTGATAATGGCCGATTACCCCGAGACTAGATGTATAGCTTCTAATCGTCGAACCGCCCATCTCATATGCCTTTAAAGTGATATCCTTTGAATACTTTACTATATCTTTGGCTTCCGCCTTTGTTATTGAACTAGTCTCTCTAAATGGATTTATTCTCGCGGCAAATAGAACCTCATTTGCATATATGTTCCCAAGGCCGTTTATGATGGATTGGTCCAACAAAGATTGCTTTATGGGTTGCTTCTTACCTTTAAACTTTTCTAAAAGATATTCGCTCGTCAAACGCTTATCGTCGGGTTCTATGCCGAGCTTTTTGATGCTCGCACTTTCACTTACTTCGCTCGTCTTCACGAGTTCCATCCGCCCGAATTTGCGCACGTCGTCATACCTGAGTTCCTTCCCATCGTCGAATTCAAAAACCACATGGGAGTGTTTGCGCATCGGTTCCTCCTTATCGACATAAAAGTATTTCCCTTCCATTCTTAGATGCGATAAAATCGAATACTCCCCCAGATTGAATATCAGCCACTTACCACTAGAAGTAATATCTAAAAACTTCTTACCCTTTAAAGTTTCGACGAACTCTTTTACATCTCCAACGACGATATTGGAATATAATACTCTTACATCGACTATTTTTTTATTCAATATTTTCTTTTTAAGAGTATCTCTTACAACTCTTACTTCTGCTATTTCTGGCATAATACACCGTCCTCTCTAAAGATATCTATTTTGCTTCATACCAATCTTTGCCCGTCTCTATCTCTACTTTTAGAGGCACTTTCAAATCGGCTGCACTCTCCATATTGCGTCTTACGATTTCTTTTACTTCCTCTAATTCATCTTCATAGACGTTTAAGATAACTTCATCGTGCACTTGTAAGATGAGTTTGCTTTTCATATTTTTGTTCACGAGTTCCTTATACAAGTTTACCATCGCTATTTTTATGATATCGGCTCCAGTACCTTGAATAGGAGTATTGAGAGCAATTCTTTCTCCGCCACTGCGAACCATATAGACGGGACTCTTGAGTTCGTCTATATATCTGATTCGGTTATAAAGAGTTCTGACATAGCCTTTCTCATAGGCGTCCGCTTTGATGTTGTCCATGTATTCTCTGACGCGTGGATACATCTCGTAATATTTTTCGATAAACTGCTTGGCATCCTTAGCCGAAATGTTCAAGTTTTCACCCAATCCAAATCCACTTATGCCATATACTATTCCGAATATGACAGCTTTTGCCGTGCTTCTTTGGTATTTGGTTACCTCTTCGACCGGAATGCCATGTATATCGGCAGCCACGCGGCGGTGGATATCGACATCGTTTTTGAAAGCATCTATCATCACTTCATCTCCAGCGATAGAAGCTAAAATGCGCAGTTCTATCTGTGAATAATCGGCCGATAATAAGACACAGTTCTCCTCGCTGATAAATGCTTTCTTGATGAGTTTGCCCTCCTCCTCGCGCGCAGGAATGTTCTGAAGATTCGGTTCTACACTCGAAAGTCTACCCGTTCTCGTAAGAGTCTGTTTATAGATGGTGTGTATCTTACCATCTTCTTCGATATACGCTTCCAATGGTTCTACATAAGTGTTATACAACTTTGCCATCGTTCTATATTCTAAAATGTATTTGACTATTGGGTACTCGTCGACGAGCTTTTCTAAGACAGATATATCAGTACTGTAGTTCTTGCCCTTTTTCCCTGTATAAGGTATACCCATATGCTCAAATAATACTTCTCCCAATTGTTTTGGACTCGCGATATTGAACTGCTCACCTGTCAATTCATAGATTTTGCTCTCTAGAGTATCTATTTTTTCTTTAAGAGCACTTTGCATATCTAAAAGGATACTTCTATCGACGCGAATACCGGTCAACTCCATATCGGCAAGAACACTCAAAAGAGGCATTTCTACATCGTTATATAAACTCTGCATCTCTGAAGCCTTGATGCGTTCTAAAAGCTCATCTCTCTTGTCCCATATGAACTTAGCTTTCTTTACGATACCGACCTCGAAGTCCTCTTTAGAGACTTTATTTTTGAGTATGTCCTCGTAGTAATACACACTTATAGACTCATCGCTCATCTTCAAAGAGATGTCATCCTTAGTCGTATTGTCCAATAGATAATAGAGAATCATCATATCGAAATCGCTATTTTTGATGTTTATCCCGCGCTTCTTAGCTAGTACTATGTTTTTCTTCAAAGCGTAAGTATATCTGAGTCTAACTCCGTACTTGGCGAGAACTGGAATTACCATATCGCTAGGTACATAATAAAGCGTTACTCCATCGTACATGCCCATACCTAATATATTGGCATAGTGATAATTTTCGCGGTCGCTTTCGATATAATATGAAAACTCCAAAGCCCCACTGTCGATATCTTCCAGTTTTTCCACAGTTTTATATTCTAAAGTATTCTCGTGTGCAGCTGTTACCTCCGTAAAATTCATCGATTTTAAAAAGTGGTGAAACTCCAATCTTTGGAACAATTCTTTGAGCTCTGGACCATTCGTTCCCTCATAGGTAAGCTCCTCCAACTTTACGTCCAAAGGTACATCTCTATATATAGTTGCCAGTTCATAGCTGAAATAGGCACTTTCCTTATCGGCTTCCAGTTTTTCTTTAAGCTTTCCCTTAATCGCCTCTATATTTTCGTACACGCCATCTAAAGAACCGTACGTCTGGATTAAAGTCTTCGCCGTCTTCTCTCCAATGCCCTTGACGCCTGGGATGTTGTCACTCGAATCTCCCATCAACGACTTCAAATCGATTATCTTAATGGGTTCGAATCCATACTCCTCTTTAAAAGACTCCACCGAATAATATATGCTATCTTTACTCTTTAGCATCTTCATATGCACTACAGGGCTTATGAGCTGCATCAAATCGTGATCGCTCGAGATGATGAGACCATCGTATTCTGGGTCCAAATCGGCCTCTTTGGCAAGCGTTCCTATTATGTCGTCTGCTTCATATCCTTCCAACTCTAAGTGTTTTATACCCATGGCATCCAATATTTCACGAGCTATAGGCATCTGACTTTTCAAATCATCCGGCGTCTCATTGCGACCGGCCTTATAATCTTTATACTTCTCATGTCTAAAATTCTTACCTACATCGAAAGCTACGACCATATACTGAGGATTTTCTTCCGAGATAATTTTGTTTATCATCGAAACGAATCCATATAGAGCATTTGTAGCTTGCCCTTTCGAGTTTCTCATGATAGAACCCGAATAAGCTGTGGCAAAATAGCTTCTAAACATCAAATTGTTTCCATCTATAAGAATTACTTTTTTCATAATTTCGTCACCATCCCTCATACTAAGTATATCATCTTTTTTTATAATTTTAAAAGAAATAGTTATGGTAATAAGAAAAGCTACTATTCGTTATACGGGCCAGAACATGCGAAAAAAGTTGACTTTTAGAAAAAAATGTGTATAATATAGGCAATTATTCGAAAAGGGGGATTTATTTATGAATTCGAAAAATGATAAATGGAATGATTATTACGCAATATTAGGAATCAATTCAAACGCTACAAAAGAACAAATAGAAAAAGCATATAAAGAGAAAGGTAAATTGTATCATCCAGATATGCCTACTGGCAACGCATATATGTGGAGGCTTATATCTGAAGCTTATACCACTCTTTCTGACGAAAGAAAGAAGAGAATATACGATGCTACTTATAAATCTGCTAAAGAGGCTCGCGCAATAGAAAAAACTGCTAACACTATCGGTACGCAAGGTGGAACGGCTGACGAACCTATTCCAACACCACCAGCAAAGTTTAAGTGGCAAAGAATCGCAGCAGCCGGAGCTGCCGGTGTAGTCGTAGTCGGCATAGCAGTCTCTATGTATCAATTGGGAAAACATAACTCCAATGTAGATCATAGAAATTATCCGAGTGTCAGCGACAAAAATCTTAAATTCGGTGGATTTAGCAAAGCTATGACTGATTTATTGAGCAAAATAGAAATACCTGAAATAAAAGAAGTCGAAGATAATAAAAAGGATGAAAAACCAGCTGCATCTGACAAAAAGGACGAAAAGCCTGCTGAAAAACCAGCTGAAAAACCTGCTGAGAAGCCTGCTCAAAAAGACGAATTAGAAGAAAAAATCGCCAATGCTACGGCAACTATTTCTAAAAACTGGGCTAACTTCGGTTCTCCATACGACGATGAAACTATTGAAGACCTCATCAGATGTCTCAATAAGTTGGATTCAAAGATGGACATCGATACTGCCGACGATATCATCCTAGATATGGTCGATAGAGCTGCTACTCCTGCTATAAATAATGCACTTATAGGCAAAAATGCTTACCAAACTAGCAAATTAAACTTATCTGGTTTATTGATAAGTGGTCAAAAGAGTGCTAGCTGGGTTAAAGCTATGGAATTGAATCTCAACGGTGCTGCAACCGACATGTCTAGCCTCGTCATCTATGGCGAACGTGCCGTTAAAGATGAAGCCATCCTCATGGATAGAATAGATGGTTATTCTGTGTATAACATGGATAGCGCTTCTATGCTCATATGGTCACGTCTTGCTATCGGTACAAACGGTATAGCTGGAACGCTAGAAGATGAAGTAACAGTCGGAATATACGATGAAACTTACACTTTATCTGACTTAAGTGACGCTAGACTTTATGAAAATGCTGTAAGAGCAGCTAAGAGAGACTTTGGCATCGATGCTAAAACTATGAATAAATAATAGGGGGTGCCACTCATGTACGAAGAAAGTGAAAACAAAATAAATTGGAGTCATATCATTCGCAAAATATTAGTAGTTATCGCCGTTATCTTAGTAATTTTAGGCATCATCACTTTAGTAAATAGATGTACTAAAAAGTCTGATAATAAGAAGCCTACTGATAATAAAGAAGTAAGCCTAACGGAATCTCTAAATCTATTAGAAGAAGCGACATTAAAATATCTCAACAAAGACAATTTACCTATCGAAATTAATGCTTCTAAAACGGTAAGATTAAAAATTCTTCAAAATGGAAATCTGGTCGAAGAGATAAAGGACTCTGAAGGAAACGTCTGTAATGCTGATGAATCGTATTCTGAAATCACGCGTCTTGAAAACAACTATGCAGTAAAGATGACCGTAACGTGTGGAATGAATACCGATTACCGCATAATCTATGTCGGATGTTTTGAAAACTGTGCTGACGGAGTATGTAAAGGTTCTGAAGATTCAATTGGAGGAGCGTGCACTGTAGAAAATACTTCTACAGATAATAAAAACGATAAACCTTCAACAAATACCAATACCTCTACCAATACTAATACTAATAAGCCCAACACTAACACTAATACCAATAAACCTAATACTTCTAATAATAAACCAAAAGTAACCGAGTATGAATATCAAAAGTGTACTACTACAGTAACTTATACAGAAAAAGAGG
>CAZXXI010000070.1:0-7281 GCA_964644815.1 uncultured Muribaculaceae bacterium | reverse complement strand
GTCTAAAAGTGTTCCTTTGACATAGAGGTACATCTCCTTACTGAGTTTTCTTATATATTTCAACGTAAGTGGTCGATATTTTAAGGGTATCCAACTCTTTAGGAGACTGTTTACTCTATCGTAGCTCCATAGAAGATAAAAACCGAATATGTGTACTAATCCGAATGCACCTAATATGCCGATGAGACTGGAACAAGAGGCCAAGATTACTTCTAAATCGATATGAGGAATCTCTTTTAATCCTTCTAAATAAGGGTACTCGGCGAGTTTATCTATAGTGGTTCTCAAAGTAGTAAAGATGTTTTGGGAGTTATCGAATAACAGAGGAAATAAGTACCAAATCAAAAGAGCATAGATGAGTATAAAAAAGAGAATGAGTAGACAAATCGAAATTCTATCGCCTAACTTTTTATTCATCTTTTTATAGATGGGATTTAGTGCCCAAGCAAAAATGTATCCAAATATAATTGGCAAAAATAGGCTTAAAAACGCACAACAAATGTCGTATATTTTAATCAATCGAAAAAGAATTAATGAGAGGATAATTAATAATAAGCAAGAAAGATAATAACAATTTTTCTTGAGTTTTTCGGACATATCTTAAAAAGGACTTTTAATTAAAGTCCTTCATCATATTTTTGACGTCATTGGCAAGCATTTTAGCCTTAATAGGATGCATTTTAGCATAACTATACATCATAGAACCTACACCTATACTAGCTAAGGCGATGGATGCAAGCATGACACTTTTTTGCTTTTTCATAATTATCTCTCCTAACTTCAGTATTAGTATGAGTAATTTAATCTAATTTATTCATCAAAGTGGCGACTAAATTCGTCTTTCTGTTCAAGCTATAATCGTTATTGGTTCCCATGTAGAAAGCTTGGGGGCTTCCTAGGAGAGTGAGACTCTTTTTAGCGCGGGAGATGCCCGTATATAGAAGTTTATTGTAGAGCATGCGACCATAGTTCATGGTTACGGGCATGATGACGTGGTCGAATTCGCTTCCTTGACTCTTGTGGATGGTAATGGCATAGGCATGCTTCAGATTGACGAGGTCTTCTCTTTTGTAAAAGACGGCATTGCCATAGAAGTTGACGACTAAGACTTTATCTTTAGAACCGGGATTGGTTTCGACGACATAGCCGATATCTCCGTTGTAGATATTGTTGTCGGTATCGTTTACGAGCTGTAAAACCTTGTCGCCTTCGCGATAAATCGTCTCTCCTATTTTGAGTTCCCCTTTCCCATTCGCACGCGGGTTGAAGAGGTCCTGAAGGACGACATTTAAGTTGTCGATACCATTTTCTCCCTTGTACATGGGTGCCAAAACTTGGATATTCGCGGTGTCTATGCCCTTTTTGATGGACAATTTACATATCTCTTTAATGGTGTCTTTTATCATGTGAACGTCGACATTCAAGAAGGAGAAATCCTCTTTTCTCTCGATGGATTCTTCTTCCAATTCGTGATTTTTGATGTTTTGGCAGAGATAAGGAATAGAGGAACCGGCACTTTGGCGATAAATCTCCTTAAGAGGTACGTGGTTAAAGAGCTCGCTCGTTATAAGGTCGGTCAATATGAGACCGGGACCGACGCTTGGCAGTTGGTTGTCATCCCCTACTATGATTAGACGGACGTTAGAAGTAATTCCCTTTAATAAGGCGTCGAAAAGTTCGGTATCTATCATACTCGTTTCATCGATGATGATGAGTTTTTCGGTATGTTTGTTGTATTCGTTATACTCGAATTTACCACTGGTCTTATCCCATTTCAAGTATCTGTGAATCGTCATAGCGGGAAGACCGGTCAAATCGGATAGTCTTTTGGCAGCGCGACCAGTGGGCGCTAGAAGAGCTAATTCTTCCAAAGCGGCGTCTTCACTAAAGGGGTGCGTATCTATGTATAGGCCAGCGATGGCTCTTATAATAGTCGTCTTACCAGTTCCCGGTCCTCCGGTGATAATCGTTATGTTCTCACGAAGAGCCTCTTTGATAGCGCGAATCTGGTCGGAATTGTAAGTTATATTGTGGACTTTAGAAAAGCGCTCTATATTTTCGTCTATATCCTTTAAGCCGTTTTTCTCTTTGGAATTTATTTTAAAAAGAGCGTCGGCGATGTCCCGTTCCATCTTGTAATACCCATATAAGAAATACATATCACCTTGAATTTTAATCTCGTGCTTTTGAGCCAATTTTTGGGCATATTCGTCGAACTCTTCATCAGATAAGGCGAGGTTGAATTCGGATAGCTTGAGTCGAATTTCGTCTTTGTACGAATAGGTATCGCCCGTATCGAAAGCGAGTTCTTTTAGGGCCTCGACGAAGCACGCCTCTATCCTATTTTCGTCGGTGTCATCTTTGATATTGAAGTAGACTTTGTCGAGCGTTTTGAATTCTACTTCTTCGATGAGGCTGTAGACGTTTTCTTCTATGACGCTCTTTATCGATAAACCGTAGACGTTTAGAAGCTTCATCGCATCTTTCATGGAGAAACCGAGCTTGGTCAAATAGATGATAATTTCGTCGCTGCTCTGGTACTTCATGATGGAGTTATAGATACTATCCATCTTTTTTTCGGTCATTTTAGGTACTAACATTAAGCAACTCTTGTCCTCTTTTATCTTGTTTAGGGCGTCGTCTCCTAAAAGTTTAACGATTTCTTCAGCGGTCTTTTCGCCACAGCCTTTGACCAAACTCGAAGATAAGAAGTCGATGATGGCATCTTTGCCTTCCGGTTGGATGTGCTCATAGGACGACACTTGAAATTGGTAGCCATATTTTCCGTTTTCGATATAGGAACCGTGGAATATATAGTTTTCTTCTAATACGAGATCATAGAAATAACCTGTGAAAGTGATTGTGCGGTTTTCGGTGTCATCTTTTATGCCATTGCTCGCCTCTTTGACGCGAAAAAGACCTACTTTGTAGCCGTTTCCACTCGATGCTTCATATATCATTTTTTTAAATTTGCCTTTTACATATTCCATTGTTATCAGTTTCCTTTCATAAAGATTTTAACACAAAAGTTTGGCTTTGGCTATACTCTGAGCGACTAGCTGGAACGCTTGTAAAAAAAAAGGCCAACCGGCCTTTTAAATATCGTCTCCTACATCGTCTTTGCTACTTCTTTTTGGACATTAGTGACGACGCTTAGATATGTCGATTCTTTGACGAGAGAAAGTGCTAAACCGAAGTGAGCTAAGCGTTCAGAAACTCTTACGTTGAACGGATGTTTCTTATTGTCGTGAGAAGTATAAATACCTTTAAATGTGCGCGTTCTACTTTTACTCATCAAAAATCACCTAGTATTAGTTTAAAATATTTATGAAAAATATTCAACGGGTAACTTTACCTTTTACATTCATTTCGTCAAGAGAGGAAATAGTTATAGGAACTGTCATACCTTCTTTCAATGGTTCATCGACACTTACTAATATGTAGTTCGAAGTATGTCCTTTAGACTTACCTTCTACCACCGTTTCGACGATAACGTCGAAAGTCTCTCCTATGAATTTGCTATAGTACTTCTTTTCTAGTTCGTTCGATAAATCTAATACTCTTCGGACGCGTTCTTTCTTTACTTTTTCGTCTACGAAGTGGGCACTCATCTCTTCTGCTTTAGTTCCACTTCGAAGAGAGAATGGGAAGGTGTGAATCTTTGTAAAGCCGATTTCTTTTAAGAAAGAATATGTGTTCTCGAAGTTTTCATCTGTTTCATATGGGAAGCCGACGATTAAATCGGTCGTGATGCTTATTTCTGGTCTAATCTTGCGGATATTCGCTATTTTATCGCGATAGTAAGCCGTATCGTATTTGCGGTTCATCTTGGCAAGAACTTCGTCAGAACCACTTTGCAGTGGAATGTGCAAGTGGTCGCATATCTTAAGGTTGTGGGTAAGCTCTTCCATAAACTTTTCATCGAGCTCGGTTATTTCGATACTGGAGATGCGAATTCTTTTAAGCTCGGGAATGGTACTTATCCTTCGGATGAGGTCGACTAAGTCGTAATCTTTCCCCCGACCATACGAGCCGGTGTGGATGCCGGTTAAGACTATTTCGGAGTGACCAGAGGCGACGAGAGAACATATCTCTTCGTAGGCGACGTCGATGTCTTTGCTCCTGATGTTTCCCCTCATGTAGGGAATTATGCAGTAAGAGCAGAAGTTGTCGCAGCCATCTTGAATTTTGACGAATGCACGCGTCTTGTCTTTCTCACTTTTCAGCATCATATCTTCGAAGACGTCGACATTTTTCATATCGAAGAAACGCGACACGGCAGAGTGCGTCTTCCTAAACTCTTCGACTAGCTCTACTATTTTAGATTTATCTTTGTTACCTAAGAGTATATCTATTCCCAAGGGTGCGAGATTATCGCGATGGTTTTGAGCGCTGCAACCGCAGACTACGAGGATTGCAGCCGGATTTTCGCGACGAGCCATCCTTATAATCTGCCTACTCTTTTTGTCGCTTTGGTTAGTTACCGAACAGGTGTTGACGACGACGACGTCCGGGTTTTCCAAGATGCCCACCTCGAGGTAACCGTTTTCTAAAAATTTTTCTTTGATGAATTCCGATTCGTAGGCGTTAACTTTACAACCGAGTGTCAAGACACAAAACTTCATAATTACAACTTCTTTCTATTTTATACTCAAAAAAAGTTAGAGGTCATCTAACTAGATTTTTTTGCAATACTTTCAATGCCGAGAGGAATGCTTCTTCCGACTCGTAATCCATCATAATCGCTTTAGGTAGTCCGACTAACTCTTGAGTGTTGCTCTCGTTTTTATCTATCTTTTGGACCAAGACGTCGTCAAAACCGGCATCGTAATCGTCTTCGTAGTAGATGCTGTTGGACGCTCGACTGCGGAGCTCTTCGTAGCTGATGATAGCGGTATCCTCCATCTCTTTTTCATAATCGGATAAGTCGATAGGTTTAGGATTATAGTTCGTTTCGAGTTCGCTCACTATCTTAGATAGAGGTTTGCTCTCCCGTTTTTCTTCTCTCTTTTTGGGTTCTTCCATTATCATCGTCTCCAAGTCGTCCATTTTGACGAGATAGATGACGTAAACCAGAAGGATAACCAACAGTAAAGTTACGACGAAGAAAAACAGATCGCTCCAACCAAAAGATTTTAGTAGTCCCCCTATAGTTAAAACTATATTTTGCATAATACCTCTTCCTTATGAGAAAGCTTCTTAAAAAGCCTCCTGTAAATGTATTATAACACAGTTGTCACTCA
This sequence comes from uncultured Muribaculaceae bacterium, assembly GCA_964644815.1. Lineage (GTDB taxonomy): Bacteria > Bacillota_I > Bacilli_A > RF39 > UBA660 > RUG11867. Next base: position 2,038 of record CAZXXI010000070.1, on the reverse strand, counting down.
CTTTGCAATTATATTACAGTTAGATTTACATAACGCTTCGTAAATGTTCGCGGTGTCCATAAAGGTCATGCCATGGTCGTTTACGACGACGATGCGGCTCGCCCGTTCGATTATGTTGTCGATAGGAACCTTGAAGAAATTGGACACCTGTAGCGCAGTCGATACGTGCATATCGTGACCATTGATCATGTAATTCAAAGTAGTATATGGTATTCTCGTCTTTCGCGATAACTCGGCTAGAGTCTCGATGTTCTGCTCCCTCATAAGTTCATATAAATTGCGCGTATTTAACATACTAATCTCCCCCTTCTAGAACTCATTTTCTGATATAATTATATCTAGCTTTATCACAAAATGCAATTATTCAAATTACGAAAGATTGTAAAATTTAAAAATTGAAAAAAGACACGGGATGCGCGTCTATTTTCTAAAGAGATAATCCATATTCACTTTGTTGTGCATGTATGTGAAATCGCCCGTATGCATGTGTCCCCTGTCGATTTTACCAAAACTGAAGTAATAGGGATTGGATAGCTCGGATATGCTTCTATATTCGTCACACGGCTCACACGATGCACACTTATTAACCCTAAAAGTATTTCTAATCATAACTATTCACCATTTATATTGTGGTTCACAGGACGGAGAAGTATACAAAAAAGATGAAATAGCAATACTTGAATTTCTTCTTAATTCACGAATTTGTATGCTCAGCAAAATTCTTTTATTTCCATTTTTCTCCATTACGAATTTTACATAAAAATAGGAATTTTTCGTAATAGCTATGAAGATAAGCTCATATAACTCCGAAAAAATACTGTATAAATTGACTTTTTCGGAGTTATGGTGTATATTTGATGCAGGTGATGAAATATGGAAAGAAAAGCAATGGCTGATTTAATTGCTTGGAAAAATAGCAAAAATAGAAAACCTTTATTGCTTTATGGTGCAAGACAAGTAGGAAAAACATATTTAGTAAAAGAATTTGGAAAAAAGTATTTTAAAGACGTAATTTATGTCAACTTTGAAACCAATGATATTATCGGTAAAATGATTGACGAAAATATAACACCAGAATATATTATTAAAAATCTAGAAATTGCTTTTGGCAAAGTCATCGACAAAGATAATACGTTAATATTCTTTGATGAAATACAAAAAAATACTAGAGCATTGACATCGTTGAAGTATTTTTGCGAAGATGCTCCAGAATACTATGTAATTGGAGCAGGTAGTTTACTCGGTGTACACGTCAATAAGAAGGAATTTTCTTTTCCAGTTGGTAAAGTAGATTTCTTAACAATCTATCCTTTATCATTTGAAGAATTTTTAATCAATACTAATAATTCTCTAATGGTCGATAAGATTATGGAATGCTTTAAATCGAATCAAGCTATGCCAAATCTTATTCATGAAAAAGCACTAGAACTATATTATGATTATTTATCGATTGGAGGAATGCCAGAAGTCGTTAAAGAATTTATAGATACTAACTCTACAATAAACGCTATAGATTATCAAAAAGATATTATCGAATCTTATAAAAACGATATAACGAAGTATAGTGAACCTTCTGATGCACCAAAAATAATCGCTACATTTGATTCGATTCCTGTTCAACTTGCTAAAGATAATAAAAAATTCCAATACAAGTTAGTTCAAAAAGGTGGTACGAGTACAATATTCGGTGATTCGATTAACTGGCTCGTAAATGCGGGTATTGTTAATGAATGTATAAAAACCAAAATAGGCGTTCCACTTAAAATGTATGAAGAATTAGACTCATTTAAACTTTATATGAACGATGTAGGATTGCTTACAAATTTATCAGAATTCCCAATTTATCTAATAAAAAATAGAGAAGCAGTTAATGAAACGATGATAGGTATGTTGACTGAAAACTATGTAGCGAGTTCATTAAGATATAATAATTTAAATCTAAATTATTGGAAAAATGAACACGATAGCGAATTAGATTTCATATTGCAATCTGAAAAGGGGCTAATCATACCTTTAGAAGTAAAGACGAGTAATCATA
>CAZXXI010000069.1:0-7351 GCA_964644815.1 uncultured Muribaculaceae bacterium | reverse complement strand
TGAGAAGCACAGCTAGTAATCTAACCGGTTCTCTTGATTAGAATTATATTACATTTTATATACTTTTACAACATTTTTTAGCTAGCGAGCAATTTAGATAAGATTTTTAAAGTCTCTTTAATACCTTTATTGAGAAAAGATTCGATGCTGCTACTTATCTTATAACCTATCTTGGATACATTATTCGTGTAATCTTTGGTTTGGTCTTTTAAGTATTTTTTTATGTCGACATTTTCACCAGAAGCGACATCGCGTTCGAATTCTTCTATTTGAGATTCGGTAAATTCTACTTTACGGCGAATGTTACCGTCGTAATAACCGGATATGTTTAGGGCATATAGAGCTATGTACATGATGAATAAAAGTGATAAAGTTATTTTGAACCAATTGGTCTTCTTCTTACCTTCCATTAAGCACCTCCCCTTCTATATTGGAAAATGGCTTTAGCTAGTAGCTCAATAGTATTAGTAACTTCTTCGATGTTGTTTTGTTCTCCGCCTATCTCGATTAAAAGAGCATCTTTAGCGATATCTTGATTGTATACACCGTTGACATTTTCACCAGATTTTTGGACGATGCCGAGCGATATAGAACTGTCGAGAAGCGAGTTCATCTTTTCAGCTACCTTTAAATTTTTTTCGAAGTCTTCATGGTCTAAACCGACGACGAAAAGAATTTTGGCATATTTTTTACCGTCTACTTCGACAGTAGAAGCTGACTTCGGGATAGCGTCGCGGTGGATGTCTATAACTAGAGATATGGACGGGTATTCCTTTAGGCGTTTATCTAAATAAGTTCTACTCTCTTCATAAGTGTTGCGTATCAAACTATAGGAGCTCGGGTGTTCGACATAGGTGGCAATGCCCAGATCTTTTAAGCGACTGCTGAGAGTATAACTGGCCATTTTGACACTGTAGGATATATTCGCTGAGGAAAGCATTTGGTTATCGTAGTACTCTTCTGGGTGGGTATTATATATATAGACATCTGGTACGGGATCGTTTTGGTGGTCGCTCATCAATTTCAGTTCTTCATAGGTAGGAGAGATAGTTTTATCTTTAAAAGTATAATTGAGACTTAAACTCAATAAATCTTTAGGATTGAGAAGATTCATGTCGAACATTTTTTTATTATTAGTTCCCTTTTCGAAAAGGCTTTCTTGCAACGAAGAACCATCTATCAATTTAGAAATCGAGTTTTTAAGCAGTATATTAAAAGTGACAACTAAAGCTAAATAGACTATACCTATCAAGAGAAATAACTTTAAAAGCACTGCTGTCGATGGTTTTTTGGCTATAAATCTTTTTTTCACGGAATATCACCTCATCAATAATTTTAAGCGATAGAGTGTACAAAATATGTAGAAAAACGTTGCAAACTTAATCTTTTTTTGATAAGATATTCGTGTATGTGGACTAGGAGGTGAAATTATGCCAATTATCAAAAGTTCAAAAAAATCAGTTAAAACTGACAAAGTTCAAACTGAAGCGAATAACTTCTATACAAAAACTGTAAAGAATGCGATTAAAAATACCGAAAAAGCAATTAGCGCGAACGATGTCGAAGCCGCTAAGGAAAACTATACGAAGACTGTTAAAGCTATCGATAAAGCTTGTAGCAAGGGCTTAATCAAAAAGAATACTTGTGCAAGACAAAAAAGTAGATTAAATAAGAAAGTAAAGGAAATGGCTAAGTAGTAGTCATTTTTATTTTTGTAAAATGCTCTTTTTGAGTAGTAAAAGATATCATATTTTGCTATAATTTTTATAGGGTGATGTACTATGTTAAAGAAATGTATAATTCCAGGAATTTTAGTAGGCATATTGGGTTATGTCGTCTTCAATTTAGAAAGCATTACCGATTATACGAGCGATTTAGTGAATGCTAAGCCGGAAGTCGTTATAGAGGACGCAAATTCATATAGGTATAATGACGATTATTTTTTTGTACAAAATTCAAAAGATTTTATTCCATATAACAAACAGGACTTATATAATATCTTCTATTCCATCTTTAACAGCGGTTATGAGACTTTTACTTTTTACTGCCCTTCTGAATATACGAGTTGTATAAGCGATGTCGAGAAAATTGCCGATGATAATATATTGATTACGAATATTGGCAATTATGTCCATCCCTTTAACAATTTCAACAAGATCAAAGTAGTGACTAACAATTTAGGTGAAGTCGACGTCGTGATTACTGAGAGGATGTATACAGATGAGATGATTACAGCGATAAACAGTGCAGTAGACAAAATGTTTAATGAAATCATTACGGAAGATATGAAGATAGACGATAAAATTTTAAAGATACACGATTATATAATCGATCATACATACTACGACCAGGAAAAAAATAAAAACTCGGGTAACGCCTATGGAACTTTTATAGAGGGGCGTGCGAAGTGTTCTGGCTATGCCGATGCGATGGCTATCGCTCTTACTAAATTGGGAGTCAAAAATTATAAAGTAGCGAGTGAAAAACATGTTTGGAATGCTGTCTATTTAAACGGCGAATGGAGCCATTTAGACCTCACTTGGGATGACCCCATCGTCGAAGGCGGTGCGACCGTCACGGATACGATAAGACACAAATTTTTCATGATTGACACCGATACGCTTTGGTCATACGATACGGATGAACATTCGTTCGACCCGAGAGTCTATTTGGAGGTAAAAAAATAAGAGATGTTTCACAAGAAGAACATCTCTTTTTTAGCAGCTGGAATTTTTATCAGGTATTTCTTCGTCGCGATTGAAGTCGACTGCTCTTTTGTAAGAACCGTCGAAGCTGCGAAAGTAACCGTCGGTGCTCTTGTGGTCGTCGTCTAACTTGACTGCGATAGTCAAGCAATCTAGGCATCTAAACTCATTCGACGGGTCGCTTATGTTACAACTCGTACTATCAGTATCGGCTTTTTCAGATTTAATTGCACCTAGTTCGATTAGCTGTTTTACCTTATATTCAACGATATATTTGCAGTCGGTATTGCCCGATGCACATTCACACTTGCCGGCGACGTTTCTGTTACATGCGCCTATATCTTTGTCGATTTCTTTCTTTATCTTGTTGCTATTGTTTTGGACATAGACGGCTGCAGATTCCTGAAGAGACTCCAGTTTGCTCACTAAAGAGCGGTCTTGGAGCTTTTTAATGATGGCCATGATGCTCGGAACTGCGATGACCATGAGAACAGCCAATATCATTATTACAGTCAATAACTCTACTAAGGTAAAGCCCTTTTTATTTTTAATCATCTATCTTCACCATTATAATGGTATCAAAAACACATAAAAAAAGCAATTCCTTTTAGTCGAGAATTGCTTTGATTCTTCTGATACCCGCACTCGATGCCTCTTCTTTCTTTATCTTGAAGTGACCTAGTTCACTCGTCCTTTGGACGTGTGGGCCAGTGCAAATTTCCTTCGATACTTCCCCTATTTTATATACGGTTACAATGTCTGGATATTTTTCGATGAACATCGCTTCAGCGCCACTTTGGACAGCATCCTGTTTATTCATCTCTTCTTTAGTGACTACTAAATCGGCTTTTATCCAATCGTTTATCAAGTCTTCGAGAGCAGTCTTTTCTTCGTCGGTGAGCTTGCGGTCGAAGTTGAAGTCGAAACGCATTCTCTCTTCGGTGATGTTGCTGCCCATCTGATGGATATCCTTACTACCGAGGACGATTTTCAAAGCTGCATTCAAAAGGTGAGTGGCAGTATGATATTTAGTCTCTATTTCGCCGGTTCCGGATAGTCCACTTTTGAATTTACCTTCGGCACCTGCTCGCGATAGTTCTTGGTGAGCTTTAAACTTCTCTTTGAAGCCTTCTTCGTCGACTTGTAAATCCTTTTCGGCTGCTAGCTCGCTCGTGAGTTCGATTGGAAAACCGTAGGTATCGTATAAATGGAACGCTACTTCACCGGATATCATTTTGTCGGTGTTAGCGACGACTTTGTTGAACTCTTTTAGCCCCTTTTCTAAGGTTCTCGTAAATTTTTTCTTTTCGGCTTCGATTATTTCGATAGTTGTTTCCTTATTATCTCCCAACTCTTTATAGTATTCTTGGTAATCGTCGATTATGCGAGCAACAAATTTAGCTAGAAAGTCACCTTCAGTGTCGATGCCCAGTTTGTTCATATGTCTAATAGCGCGACGGAGCAAGCGTCTAACGATATAACCTTGGTCGGTATTGGACGGCTTAATACCAGAGTTTTCACCGATGATGATGGTCACCGCGCGGACGTGGTCGGCGATGATGCGCATGCTCTTCTTATTTTCTCCATCGTATTTTTTTCCGCTGTAGGCTTCGATGAGCTCGATGTATGGTTTAAAGATGCTAGATAAGTAGTTGTCATCTACTCCTTCTAATATAGCCGTAGTTCTTTCTACTCCCATGCCGGTATCGACATTTTGGTGTTCTAACGGAGTAAAGCCATTTTCATCGTGGTTGTACTGCATGAAGACGTTGTTCCAAATCTCCACCCAACGATTATCGCTAGGGTCGTGTTTTTCGGGAATGGGGTCATCGCTGCGCCAGTAGAATATTTCGGTATCCGGTCCGCATGGCCCTAATAGTTCCATGTTTGGCCACCAGTTGTCGTCTACGCCCAAAAAGCTAATGCGCTCTTTAGGAATGCCGAGCGATGCCCAAATGCTTGCCGATTCGTCGTCGCGAGGGACTAAATCATTACCCGCAAAGACGGTAACTGCGAGGCGTTCTTTAGGAATGTTTAAGACTTTGGTCAAAAATTCGAAGCTCCAAGCGATACTCTCCTTCTTGAAATAATCGCCTAGACTCCAGTTGCCGAGCATCTCGAAAAATGTATGATGTGTTACGTCCCCTACTTCGTCTAAGTCGTTCGTGCGAACGCACTTTTGATAATCGACCAATCTCTTGCCTAGTGGATGTGACTCTCCTTTTAAATATGGAGTCAAAGGCTGCATGCCGGCCGTATTAAAGAGAACAGTGTTGTCATTTTCGGGCACTACGGGACTACTAGGTATCTGTTTATGGCCCTTCTCCAAGAAAAAGTTTATATATAAATCTTTCAATTTCATAATATCTCTCCTATCATTTCGTGAACTTTCAGGCGCAGATCATCTAATGTGCCGTCGTTGACAATAGTATAGTCATAATCGTGATAATTATCAAGTCCAACTTCGGTAATGTGGTTCTTTTCTTCTAGCGAAAGACCCGAGTTGTAATTAGGCCTATCGACGCGTATTGCCTTTACTTTAGTGGGATATTTTTCTCGGAAGTATTCTATCTCTAAGGGCATACGGACGTCGTCAATCATCACATAAGAGACGAATTCATTGTAGACGTCTAAATCCTCATCTAAACGATGTACGTAGAAATCCTCGAGACCGAGTTTTTCTCTTATGATATCGCTTCCGAGTGTCTGTAGGAATGTGCGCGGTTTGGTATCCTCGTCGCCATCCCAATCGGTCAGTTCTCTAGCATACATCTTGATGTATTTATTATAGCTCGTGACTACCGATTTTTGGCCATGTTCGGAGTAATAATCCTTTATCATGTTAGCCACTGTCGTCTTACCGTGGCGAGCTTTTCCACTTATCAGTACGATTTTTAAATTGTCTTTCATCATCATTCACCTCTTTAGATTGGAAGAAAAAAGAAATAGTCAGCCTTAGCTTCAGACTATTTCATAAGGATTAGCAAGTGTTCCATCTCCACTTACGTAAGCTATATCTGGTCTCAAGTAGACAGTTGGCATTATAGTATAGGGATTGCGATGACAATAGAATTCGTGTTTGAAATAGGCACCCTTTTCGTCATCGTAAGAGATTTTTAAAATGAACATGCCATATTGTTCTTGTTCTTCCATCGGATCTAGCACTATCATCATTTTCATATTTAATGAATTATAGAGCCAACTAGGAGTGGCAGGGTCACTTTCTACTGGTCCATCAAAGGATTCGGCATAACAGCCATCTATGACAGCACTGAAGCAGCCGTCGTGAACGCCTAAACCGTATGTATATTTGAAATCGCTCGCATATATTAAACTTACGTTCTCGTCGATATAATTAAACGTATCTTTAGTGACGAAGTTCAATAATCCAGATGTATTAGATCTCTCAGTCGCGTAAAATTCCTCCCCACTCTTATTGTTATTGGCAGCATTGGTATACCATCGCGCTTTCGCTATTTGATTTTGGGCTGTCGGATTGAGACCATTCGAACTATAAGAACCCGCTTTATTATAATAGTCGGTATTTAAGTCTTCTATGAGATTAGTTTCACGCATGGCAATAGCAGCATCGTCACTCATGTTACAGTCTTCGTCTAAAACCAGTTGATATGAATTTACAGCGTCCATGCGCATTATCTTTACTCTATCTTCGTACGTGTCTGTTTCGGCATTGTACACAGGGAATACTCCTAAGACTCGCCAGATTTCGTCGTTAAATTTGATGTAATTATTTGGGCTTTCTCCGATATAACGGTAGTCAGTTTGAGCTGGCGTTTGGATAGTTGCAGCGTGCGTGAAACTGTACATTTCAGCAGTGGTTCCACTCGCATATGTCGTCACGCTCGCCGGATTGGCTTTCGTTATCAACTTATTGGTTAAAAGTTCTCCCCAATGAGCATAAAGCGTCTGGTCGGTCAAGGTAGTAACTTTTGAGTCTTTCGTCACTCTTTCACCATCTATTGCCTCTGTAAACCAGCCTAAAAAGTTGTAACCGGTATTGGTAGGTACTGGTAAATCGCCATAAGTCGAATTATAGGTGACTGTTTTGGAAGTTGTGCTAATTGTTCCTCCATTGGAATCGAAAGTAATCTCGTAGGTCTCTTTGCCACTTACTCCCATTTTCAAATTGAAGACGGCACTTTCGTTTTCCATCTGGTTATAATCTTTATTCAAAAAAGTCACTGTCAATCTGTAGCGATGCCTCTTGCCTGCTTTTATTTCGATGCCTTCTTTGATGATTTTATCAGTTTCTTTAACCGGCACATAAGGCACGGGTGTATCATTTGGAACGACTAAAGTATCGTCGTCCATATTTTCAATTTTATATATTAGTTCGTCGTTTTTAAAAGTGTTCAGTATCTCTTTGAACATCAAATTATAGGATAGAGTTACAGTACCCGTATTCTTTACTTCAAAAGTCTTAGAGATGCTGTCACCAGGTTCTAAGTCGGCACTGATATCTTCACAGTCTGCTTGCTTATTGGAAGAACAGTCGCTGTAGGTGAGTTCTAACTTGGAAGCTGCTGCTCCGAATTTAGGTGTCAGATAAGGAAGCAGACTTATTCCTTCCAAAAAGCCATATGACAAAGTCAATATCAATAAGACTACTCCTACGGATAATGTTA
>CAZXXI010000068.1:0-7366 GCA_964644815.1 uncultured Muribaculaceae bacterium | reverse complement strand
ACCATATTTTCTGTCTTTTGAATATGGTATTTTAGTTTCGCAAGATGTCTATTATATAAAGTATGGGAAGAATAAAGGTGGCCAAGATATGTACTGGCGAATCATCAGGATAAATGGTGATGGTTCCCTGCGCATTGTCTACGATGGAACACAAGCCTATGCGAATGGAATCGCTAATGATGCAAGATACGCCAAAGTAAGACAAGTATGGAATACAAAGTATGATGATAATAAATATTTAGGTTATATGTTCGGAGGAACTAATGGAGTAGCAAGCACATCGAAGGAACAAGCTCAAACCAACGAAACAGATAGCGAAGTCAAAACAGCAGTGGATACCTGGTACAAAGAAAATATAGTAAATACTGGTTATACAGAAAATGTAGTAGACGCTATATTCTGTAACGATAGAAGTACTCCAGGAGCGTCAGCAACGGGCTGGCCAAGCGATACAGGGCGAGGTTACTTTGTTAATTTAACTGGTTATGGAATGCAAGCTAGAGGTGGAGAATATATGATAGAAACTGTTTTACCGAGATTTACATGTGAAGTCAAGAACGATACTTTCACAATGAATGAAAGTGAAAAAGGAAATGGAAAACTTACATATCCAGTAGGATTAATGACTGCAGATGAAATATTAGCAGCAGGAAGCGGAAAATATCAAACGAAAAATCGATTGTATTATTTATACAAATCATCAAGTTATTACGGCTGGTCAATGTCACCTTATTACTTCAGTGGAGGTCGCTCATACATGACAGTAGTACATAGTGATGGTCAATTAGTTACATATGGTTCTGGAGCAGACGCAACAAGCGGTGCCATCGCACCTGTCATTAACCTCTCTAAAGAATACGCAAGCGAGCTCATCGGAGACGGAACTATGACTAACCCATATCGCGAAGAAGGAGTAGAGCCATAGAACTTAAAAAACAAATTCACAAAGTCGAATATTTCAAATATCGAAAAACTTAAAAATACAATGGAGCAAGCGATGTCTCTTGCTTCTTTCTTTTGGCACTAGAATAAGATAGGACGCATATAAAAATTTATTCATCTTATCATCAATTCGTATTGTACATTAGTAAGTAAATATGTTAAAATATTAAAGACAAAACAAATGAAGGTGTGGTATGTAGAAATGGCAAAAGTAATATCATTAGTAAATCAAAAGGGCGGGGTTGGAAAAACTACTACGAGCATCAATTTAGCAGCGTCTTTAGGGAAATTGGGTAAGAAGACTCTACTCATCGACTTAGACCAACAGGGAAATGCTTCCACCGGTCTAGGAATCGACAAGGGGTCTATAAAAAATAGTACCTATGAAGTATTGACTAATCGCTGTGAAATGAAAGATGCAATTATAAAGACGGGCTTCACAAAATTGCACATCTTACCTGCTTCCATCAACCTAGCCGGTTTGAGTACAGAATTAGTTCAGATGGAATACGAAAATCCCGAATTTAAAAAGAACGAACAGATGAAAATGGCGATAGAGTCCATCGCAGATTCTTACGATTATATCATAATAGATTGCCCACCATCACTCGGCATATCTACTATGAACGCTCTTGTCGCATCCAATTCGGTTTTAATACCTGTTCAATGTGAATTCTTTGCTCTCGAGGGAGTCGCCCAGCTCTTGAACACCATTATCATGACTCAGACTAAACTCAATCCGGACCTAACTATCGAAGGAGTACTCCTGACACTTTTAGATTCGCGTACAAACTTAGGACTAGAAGTCGTCGAGCAAGTGAGAAAGTTCTTCGGCGAGAAAGTCTTCGATACAATTATTCCTCGACTCATAAGATTAGTAGAGGCACCAAGTCATGGCAAACCTATCTGTGAATACGATCCAACCTGCCGCGCTACAGAAGCATACTTAAATTTAGCTAAGGAGGTAATCGAACGCGATGGAAACTAAAAGAAAAGCACTCGGGAAAGGTCTCGAACAACTCTTCAACAGTGAAAACATCAATTTCGAGGAAGTAGAAAAAGAAATCGTCTCTTCGGCATCCGAAGGTGACATCAAAAATATACCTTTATCTGAGATAAGGAGCAATCCATTTCAGCCCCGTCGAGTTTTCGACCAAGAAAAGTTAGAAGAACTCGCCGAATCTATCAAAGCACATGGATTATTCCAACCGATTATCGTCAAAAAAAGCATTAAAGGATATGAATTAGTTGCCGGTGAACGGAGAACAAAAGCTGCCAAGATAGCCGGGTTCACCGAGATACCTGCAATCATCAAGGATTACACTGATGAAGAGATGGCCGAAGTGGCACTTCTTGAAAACATCCAAAGGGAAGACTTAAATCCGATAGAAGAGGCTGAAGCATACGACAACATCATAAAAAAATCTTCTATAACACAGGAAGAACTTGCCAAAAAAGTATCTAAAAGCAGAAGTTACATAACCAATGTCATAGGGCTAGTGACTCTTCCAGAGGAAGTTAAAAAGCTTGTAGCCGAAAAACAGATAAGCATGGCACACGCTAAAATACTTTCCAAGATGGAGGATAAAGACTACGTCATCGCTCTTGCTTACAGAATCGTCAACAGCGGCATGAGTGTTCGCGAGCTAGAAGTCCTATCCAAAGGGGAGGATATCGCTAAAAAACACAAAATTACGAGAGTGGTTCCACTAAATCGTTTATATTCAGTATATGAGGAGGCTATGCGCGAAAAGATTGGAACGAGAGTAACCATATCCTCTAAAAAAGTGACCATACCTTTTGACAGCGACGAAGACCTGGCAAGAATTTTGGAAATCATCAACATTGATGTAGATGGTGAGTGAAATGGAAAAATTTATCGCGTTTATCACCAAAAAGGAAGTTTATGGTACAATAATCATTCTCTTCGGATCATATATAGTCTATAATTTACTAAGATTAATTATGGACAAAAGGATATTGAATAGCAAATCTGAATTCGAAAAGAAGAGGAGAAAGACGGTAACTGAGCTCTTCAAAAAAGTCATTAAAGCCGGCATATTAGTCGTCGCCATAATCATCATCTTAGACCTCTTCGGAGTAAACGTATCAGCTGCCATTGCTTCTCTCGGAATAGCATCCGCTGTCAGTGCGCTTTCTTTTCAAGACACTCTTAAAGATGTCATCAGCGGTTCTACGATTATCATGGACAACTACTTCATGGTAGGTGACTACGTCAAATACAATGGCTTTTACGGAAAAGTTATCGAACTAGGATTCAAATCCACTAAAATAGAAAACTTCGATGGCGAAGTACTAGTCGTTGCCAACCGCAACATATCTGAAATTACGAATATTTCTCAGAAAACAGCTTCAGCTTTGATAGAGATTCCAACTGCTTATGAAGAGAAAGCCGACAAAGTTGAAAAAGTGTTAACCGAAGTATTAGAAGAAATCAGCAACTGGGAAACGATGAAAAAAGATAAAAACGCATTTTTAGGCATTACCGAACTCGGCGACTCAGCCATAAAGTATGCCATAAGAATTTACTGTAGCCCAGGCAAAGTAGCCGAATACAAAAGAAAAACGCTTAAAATAATAAAAGAAAAGTATGACAAAAATAAAATAAAGATTCCGTACAATCAAATCGAGGTGCACAATGAAACAAAATCAAAGTCTCGAACTAAATGACATCGTTGAAATGAAAAAACCACACGTCTGTGGTTCGAAGACGTGGCAAATCACGAGACTAGGAGTAGATTTAAAACTCAAATGCACAACCTGCGGCCATGAAATAATGATGGACCGTCTTGAGTTTAATAAAAAGATGAAAAAGAAGGTGGATAAACCAAATGTCTAAAAAACGAAAAAGAATAGTACTCCATCCGATTATGGCTTTCCTAATATTGATAATAGGAACCATCGTGTTGAGTGGAATATTAGGAGGTATTGGACTTGGGGCCTCATATAACTCCGTCAATACCATAAGAGGAAACGTCGATACAACTTCGGTACTAGTGACATCTCTGTTAAACCTTTCGGGAATAAAATTGATATTTAGGACTACTGTTTCCAATTTTGCGGCCTTTGCTCCTTTGAGTATGCTTCTAATCACGTTGATAGGCATAGGAATAATGGACAAAAGTGGCTTCTTAGAAGCGTTCTTCTCACTAGTGACCAAGAAGAGTAGCAAATTCAAAGTGACATTCGTTCTCTCACTTTTGACTGTTCTAGCTAGTCTTACCGGTGACATGGGCTACATCATATTTATACCTATAAGCGCACTATTTTTCAAGTACGGCAAGAGAAATCCTAAAGCTGGTATCATCATGGCTTTTGCCGGTCTTACCTGTGGTACGGGTATAAACGTCTTCTTGAGTTCTATATCGGCGTCGATGCTCGGCTATACAAAAGTAACTGCTGCATCCCTAGATGCCAGTTATAACATAAGTAACTTTGCCTACCTTTTCGTTATGTTATTCATGACCATCGCAGCAGCTCTAATAGTCACATATATCACAGAGAAGGTCGTAATTCCAAAATTGGGAAAATACGAATTTGAAGAAGAGGAAGAAGAGTTCTACTTAGATAAAAAGAAAAAAAGAGGACTACTATTAAGTTTGACTTTTGGAGTAATCTATTTGCTCATCTTCATATATAATATAATCCCCGGTTTACCTTTTTCAGGTAACTTGCTCGACTACAGTCAAGAACTATATATCGATAAACTATTCGGATATAATTCTTTCTTCAACCAAGGCTTCGTCTTCGTAGTAACGTTATTCTTCTTTATATGTGGACTGCTATATGGAATAGGCGCTAAGACGATTAAGAACAACCAAGATGTATCCACTTTCTTAGGACACTCACTCGACGGAATAGGAAAGCCTCTCGTTCTCATCTTCTTTGCATCGGCCTTTATCTCCATATTCAAGGCCACGAATATTGGAACCGTATTAGTCGCTCTCATCGGAAATATGATTTCATCCATGAATATGACGGGCATCCCACTCATCATCGTATCTCTTTTGTCTTGTGCAGTCGCGACGATGCTACTGCCTTCGCCAGTTTCGGCCTGGGCAATCCTGTCGGGAGTTATGGTGCCGGTCTTTATGAACGCCGGCATGACACCTGAGTTTTCACAGTTAGTCTTCCGTGCAGGAGAATGTATCGGCTATGGAATAACGCCAATCATGGCGTACTTCGTCATTTACTTGGCATTCTTAGATAAGTATTCAGAAGACGACAAACCTATCTCCCTTATCACATCGATTAAAGATATCGTTCCTTACTCATGTGCAATAGGTATGCTTTGGCTAATCGTATTGATATTGATATACGTATTAGGCATACCTTTCGGTATCGGAACGACAGCGATATTATAAAAATTAACGAGTCATCTTTCAAAAAAGAGAATAACTCGTTTTTTTAAATGTCTATAATAAATACACAAAAAACAACACACAAAGTTTAAGCTTTTAAAAATACCACACAAGGAATCCCAAATTGCAAAAAATATATGCAAATTATAGCAAGTCACGTTTGACATTGACATGTCCCTTTGCTATAATACAAGACGAGATGCAACAAATCTCTTTGCTTTGGCATATAGTCAAAGCCGATTAGACCAAAAGGAGGTGTAGTTATGAGAAAGTATGAGCTTATGTTCATAATTAAAACTACAATGGAAGCTGACGCTGCTAATACTATTGCTAATAACTATAAAAAGGTTATTACTGACGGAAAAGGTAACGTAACAAATTTCAAAGAAATGGGCCAAAAGAAACTTGCCTATGCTATTGAAAAACAGGTAAACGGTTTTTATTATGTAGTTAATTTCGATGCAGACACTAGCACTGTAAAAGAGCTAGATCGTCGCTTAGGACTTGACGAAAACATTTTAAGACATATGATAATTAGATTAGACGAAGAGTAGGAGTTATTATGAATAGAACAATTTTAGTAGGAAGACTGACTGCTGACCCAGAGCTTAGAACTACTCCAAACGGAATAGCGACGACTCGTATTACAGTAGCAGTCAATAGAATGCCAAACGCTAATGGCGAGAGAATAGCGGACTTTATCAACGTAGTAGTCTGGAGAAGACAGGCAGAAAACGTTGCAAAATTTTGTACAAAGGGTTCACTAGTAGGAGTAGAGGGAAGAATACAGTCTAGAAGCTATGATGCCCAAGACGGCACGAGAAGATATGTAACTGAAGTCCAAGCAGACCAAGTAACATTCTTAGGAAGTCGTCCAAATGGAACTGGTGGAACATCTTATACACCTAATCCTGCACCAAGTATGGAAACACCTGACATGGGTATGGGAGATATGAATACCAACTCGTTCCCAGAAGATAATGTACCATTCCCAAGTGGTGAAGAAATGAGTGCACCGACGACTACAGATGTATCAGGCGACGACCCTTTCGCAAGCTTTGGCGAAGAAGTTGTACTAAGTGATGACGACCTACCATTCTAAAAGAAGGGAGAAATAAACGATGGCTGAATTTTATCGTAAAAAGAAAAAAATTTGTCAAATGTGCGCTGGTAAAAGCGTTGACTATAAAGATGTCATGATAGTTTCTAAATACATTAACGAAAAGGGCAAAATAATGCCTAGACGTCAAACAGGAGCATGTGCAAAACATCAAAGACATATCGCTGAACAGATTAAAAGAGCACGTTTCATGGCTTTAATACCATTTGTAAAATAGACCATCTGGTCTTTTTTTATGAACAAAAAAGAGCATTAAAGCTCTTCTCATACGACACTTTCCAAGTCTTCTATTATAAGGCCAGTTATTTCTGAAATTTCTCTAATGTCAAAGTTTTTAGCGTGTAACTTTTTAGCTATTTCTAAGGCTTTCTCACGATTGCCTTCGACATGTCCTTCCAATCGACCTTCAATGCGTCCATCAGCAAAGCCTTTTGCTTGACCTTTCATCATTCCGCGGTCGAAGCCCTTTTCTTCAGCTTCTTCGATGTCGGCCTTTCTCTCGGCTGCGGCATGGTCATAGGCTCTAAAC
This sequence comes from uncultured Muribaculaceae bacterium, assembly GCA_964644815.1. Lineage (GTDB taxonomy): Bacteria > Bacillota_I > Bacilli_A > RF39 > UBA660 > RUG11867. Next base: position 393 of record CAZXXI010000068.1, on the reverse strand, counting down.
AATCCTTTTTGATTTATGAAGTATTCCATATCGTCCATAAACTCTTCGTACAATCCCTCTCCATTTGCCAAATCTTTTGGCATTTTTTTGTTAGAGCATAACTCCATTATCAATCATTCCCTTTCTAATTTTAACTCAATATATTTTCTAAGTCTTTTTTTAACAGGCCTGTTATTTCTGTAATTTCTTTAATGCTGAATTTTTTCTCATACAGTTTTTTTGCGATTTCAGCTCGTTCTTCAGCATGTCCTTCGATACGTCCTTTATTGAAGCCTTTAGCCTGGCCTTTCATCATTCCGCGGTCGAAGCCCTTTTCTTCAGCTTCTTCGATGTCAGCTTTTCTCTCGGCTGCGGCATGGTCATAGGCTCTAAACAATCCTTTTTGATTTATGA
>CAZXXI010000067.1:7143-7372 GCA_964644815.1 uncultured Muribaculaceae bacterium | reverse complement strand
CTAACGACATCGACGCTAAAATCGTCGAATGCAAAAACGAATTATTCAGTCTTAGAATGCAACAGTCTAATGGTACCTTGCGCGAAACTCACAAAATTACTGAGATGCGTAAGACTATCGCTAGACTCAAGACGATAAGACGCGAAAAAGAGAATGGAGGTAATTAACGATGAGTGAGACTAAAAATAAAGTCACTCTAGTAGGTAGAGTAGTAAGCGATAAAATGGAT
>CAZXXI010000067.1:0-7133 GCA_964644815.1 uncultured Muribaculaceae bacterium | reverse complement strand
TCACAAGATAAAAGAGTTGAGAAAGACGATTGCTAGATTGAAGACAGTCAAGAACGAAATGTTGAATGGAGGTAACTAATTATGAGTGAAACTAAAAAAGTAACTCTAGTAGGTAGAGTAGTAAGCGATAAAATGGATAAGACTATCACAGTTTTAGTTGAAACTCAAAGAAGACATCCATTATACGGTAAGATGGTAAAATATTCTAAAAAATACCATGCACACGACGAAAAAAACGAAGCAAAAATAGGAGATACAGTTAAGATAGTACAGACTAGACCACTAGCTAAGACAGTGGATTATGAACTAGCTGAGATACTTGAAAAAGCTGTAATCTTATAGGAGGCGAACTTATGATACAGTCAGAATCTAGATTAAAAGTCGCCGATAACTCTGGCGCAAGAGAAATCTTAGTCATCAGAGTTTTAGGCGGCAGCAAGGTTAGATATGCCAACATCGGCGATGTAGTCGTTGGAACTGTTAAAAAAGCACTTCCTAATGGCAACGTCAAAAAGGGCAAAGTAGTAAAAGCAGTTATAGTAAGAAGTGTAGAGGGAGTTAGACGTCAAGATGGCAGTTACATCAAATTTGACGATAACGCTTGCGTACTCATCAAAGAAGACAAAACGCCAATCGGAACTCGCGTATTGGGTCCAGTTGCGCGCGAACTTCGCGATAAAGAGTACTCTAAAATCGTGTCTCTCGCACCGGAAGTATTATAGGAGGACCATATGAAGATAAAAGTTGGAGATACAGTTACTGTTATAGCAGGAACCGACAAGGGAAAAACTGGTAAAGTAATCAAGACATTAAAAAATGAAAACCGCGTCATCGTAGAAGGTGTACACGTAGTATCTAAACACATCAAACCGGGTCGTAGAAACGAAACCGGCGGAATCCTCAAAGTCGAAGCCCCTATACATGCTTCAAACGTCAAGAAGGTAGAGGCTAAGCCAGCAGCTAAAGCTAGTGCAACCAAGACGAGCACAGAAAAAGCAGAAGCTAAGGCTAAGACTACGAAGACTACTAAAACTGCTAAGAAAGAAACGAAGAAGGAGAGTGAAAAATAATGAGCGCATTTAAAACATTATACGAAGAAAAAATCGTTAAAGAATTGACTGATGAATTTCACTATACTTCTAAGATGCAAGTGCCTAAGTTGGAAAAAATCGTCATCAATATCGGATGTGGCGATGCAGCACACGATGAAAAATATATCGAAGCTGCTGTGAGAGAACTCGCTTTGATAAGCGGCCAACAGCCAGTTACGACGAAAGCTAAAAAATCTATCGCCGGCTTCAAAATAAGAGAAGGCAATACGATAGGTACTAAAGTCACTTTAAGAGGCGAGAACATGTACATCTTCTTCGAGAAGTTGGTAAAAATCGTTCTTCCTGCTGTCCGCGACTTTAGAGGTATATCACCAAAGGCTTTCGACGGTAAAGGCAACTATACTTTGGGTTTAAAAGACCAATTAGTCTTCCCAGAAGTAGTATATGATGACGTAGTTAAGGTAAGAGGAATGGATATCGTATTCGTCACTACTGCCGAGACTAACGAAGAAGCATTAAAATTATTGAGTGGCTTTGGAATGCCATTTAGAAAGTAGGTAACTTATGGCAAGAAAGAGTTTAGTTATTAAAAATGAACGCAAACCTAAGTTTAAGGTACGCGAATATACTCGTTGCAAGAGATGTGGACGTCCACACGGAGTATTAAGAAAGTATAAATTATGCCGTATTTGTTTCAGAGAGCTTGCTAATGAAGGCGAAATTCCAGGCGTAAAAAAATCGAGCTGGTAGAAGGGAGCAATGTGATATGAACGATAGAATAGCAGATATGCTTACGAGAATTCGTAATGCAAACATTATGAAGTATGATACTGTCGAAGTTCTCGGTTCTAAGATGACTGAAGAGATATCTAGAATCTTAAAAGAGGAAGGATATATATCAGAGTATACAGTCGAAAGAGCCAAAACTGGAGATAAGATAACTCTCAACTTAAAGTATGCTAATAATAAAAAGGAGAAAGTTATCACTGGTCTTAAGAGAATCAGTAAGCCAGGTCTTCGCGTTTATGCAAAAGCTTCTGAATTGCCAAGAGTATTAAACGGTCTTGGAATAGCAATAATTTCTACAAGTCAAGGTGTCATGACCGATAAAGACGCAAGAAGTAAAGGAATAGGAGGCGAAGTACTTGCCTATATTTGGTAAGGAAAACGTTATGAGTAGAATAGGAAATAGAAAACTTACTATACCGAACGGAGTCACTGTTAACGTAGATGGCAATAGCGTAAACGTTAAGGGTCCAAAGGGTGAATTAAGCCTAACTAAAAACGAATTGATCGATGTAAAAGTCGAAGGCGAGACACTTGAATGTACAAGAGCTAATGAAACAAAGGCAGCTAAGAGCCTACATGGAACTACTAACTCGCTCATCGAGAACATGCTCGAGGGAGTAAGTAAAGGATTCGAAAAGGGTTTAGAGATAAACGGTGTAGGTTATAGATTTAATGTAAGTGGAAATAAACTTACCGTTACTGCAGGTTTTTCTCATCCTGTCGTAATGGAAGTTCCACAGGGATTGAGCGTTGCGCAAGTAAGTAATACCGAAATAACAGTTAAAGGAATAGATAAGCAGAAAGTATCCGAATTTGCGGCTAACATTCGTAAATGGAGAAAACCAGAACCTTACAAAGGTAAAGGTATCCGTTATAAAGGCGAGCACGTACGTCGTAAAGAAGGTAAGAAAGCTGCTAAGTAGTAGGGAGAGATAAATATGATAAAGAAAGAATCGAATAATACTCTAAGACTTAGAAGACACAAGAGAGTTAGAACTAAGGTAGCGGGTACGAGTACAATACCTAGATTGAACGTATTTAGATCTAATGCCCAAATATTTGCTCAAATCATCGACGATGAGAAAGGTGTAACTCTTGCAAGTTCATCTTCGCTCGAATTAAAACTCAAAAACGGTGGAAACGCCGAAGGTGCACGCGAAGTCGGAAAAGACATTGCTAAGAAGGCTCAAAAGGCTGGCATTAAGACTGTCGTCTTCGACCGCGGTGGTTACCAATATCATGGACGCGTACAAGCTCTTGCTGAAGCTGCACGCGAAGCCGGATTAGAATTCTAGGAGGGACATTATGGCTAACGAAGAAGTTAAAAGACAAGAAAACACTGAAGCTAGAAGAAATCCAAATAGGGATGCTAAAGGCGAATTCAGAAAAAATGCTAACAGAGAAAACAGAAGAAATAATAATGCTCCTCGCGAGAAATTATTAGAAGGTCAAGTAGTCAACATCGCTCGCGTAACTAAGGTTACTAAGGGTGGAAGACACATGCGCTTTGCCGCTACTTATGCAGTAGGTGACGGTAAAGGTTTGATAGGACTTGGCACAGGAAAAGCAAACGAAGTACAAGATGCTATTAAGAAAGCTGAACAAGCAGCTGGAAGAAACTTGATAAAGATTGCTATCGTCGACGGAAGAACTATTCCTCACGATGTAACTGGAACTTGTGGAAGAGCTAAAGTACTATTGAAGAAAGCTAAACCAGGTACAGGTGTCATCGCCGGTGGTACAGCTCGTATCATATTAGAGCTTGCCGGCATCAAAGATGTCGTATCTAAGAGTTTAGGTTCTAATACTAAAGTCAACGTCGCTAAAGCGACAATAGACGCTTTAACTAGTCTTAGAACAGCAGAACATATCGCAGAATTGCGCGGCAAGAAGAAGGAGGAGTTATAATATGAAATTGGAAAATTTAGATAAAACTCCAGAATTTAAAGCACCAAGACGCGTAGGTCGTGGACCGGGAAGCGGTATGGGTAAAACAGCTACGAAGGGTGAGAAAGGTCAGAAGAAGCGCAGCGGCGTTTCTATCAAACCTTGGTTCGAAGGTGGACAGAGCCCATTATATAGAAGAATACCTTAACGCGGTTTTAACAATAAACAATTCGAAACTAAATTTGCAGTTATTAACTTGTCAGATTTGAACAGATTCGAAGATGGAGATGTAGTAACTCCAGAATTGTTGAAAGAAAAGGGGATCATCAAAAAGCAACTTTCAGGCGTTAAGGTATTGGGCAATGGTGAACTCGAGAAAAAGATCACTATTAAAGCACACAGATTCTCTTCTAAAGCTGTTACTAAAATCGAAAGTAAGGGCGGAAAAGCTGAGGTGATTTAGATGTTTAAACGTCTAAAGGGTTTCTTTGGACCTACGAATAAGGACTTGAGAAAGAGATTATACTTCACTATTTTCGCTCTAGCGATTTTCTCACTAGGTACCAACATAGTCGTACCAGGAGCTAAAACGATTACGAAAGACTTAGGTTTTTTGGAACTGTTGAACGTCATGACGGGTGGAGGACTTAAGACATTCTCGATTTTTGCCCTCGGCGTCATGCCTTACATAACGGCTACCATTTTGACACAGCTGTTACAGATGGACATCGTTCCATATTTCTCCGAATTAAAGGAGGAAGGAGCAGCTGGAAGACAGAAAATCAACAAGATGAACAGATACTTAGGTATCATCTTCGCGCTCATTCAGGGATACATTTTCTCATATGCATTCTTGAAGTCGCAAGGTTCACTAGTCGTCTTAAAGAGTTCGCTAGTGCTGACCGGCGGTACGGCCTTCCTATTGTGGCTTGGCGACGAGATTACGAAGAAGGGCATCGGCAACGGATTATCTTTAATCATCATGGCCGGTATCGTCCAAGGCGTTCCATCGCTTTTCATAAGCGCATATAATGCCTTCATCGGTTCTAGTAGCTTAGCTCTAGGTTGGGGAATAGCAGCATTCGTGGCATTCATCTTAGTCTATCTTTTGATTATCGTCGGAGTCATCTTCGTCCAGGAAGCAGAGCGCAGGATTCCGGTGCAATATTCGAATAGAACGGCTTCCTCTTATAGAGGAGAAAAGACTTATTTGCCGGTTAAACTCAATTCGGCAAGCGTAATGCCAGTAATATTTGCTAGTTCCATCATCGGTATTCCATCTTTGATTGCAGAATTTATCAACAAAGAGGGATTTACCAATTTCGTAAACAATTACATATCATATTATTCTTGGCCTGGTTTAGCTCTATACGTAATCTTGATATATCTATTCGGTTACATATATACTAAGATGCTCATGAATTCAGAAGAGATGGCTGAGAACTTGGATAAGTCACACGCCTACATACCTGGCATTACTCCGGGAGAGGCGACGAGCAAGTACTTGCGCAATTCGATAGCTAAACTGACAGTTGTCGGAAGCATATTCTTGATTCTTTTAGCGGTTTTACCAATCGTATTTACTAAAGTATCGGGATTATCGAGTGCAATTACTATCGGTGGAACAGGTCTTTTGATAGTATGTGGCGTATGTCTCGAGACTTATAAACAAGTCGAATCGAGCATCGCATCGAGAAGTTATACCACTTCGAAGAGGAGAAGACGTTAGATGAAGAACATTTTATTTATCGCACCACCGGCAGGTGGCAAAGGGACACAGAGCGATTTACTTGTGGAAAACTACGGATATATCCACATTTCGACAGGTGATTTACTAAGAGACCTCGATAAATCGACTCCTTTAGGTAAAGAAGTTGCAGAACTTCTTGCCACCGGCTCTTTTATAAGCGATGATATCGTCTTAGAACTTTTGAGCGATAAATTGAAGACTTTGGATGGCAAGCCGTTCATATTGGATGGCTGTCCTAGGAATATAAGTCAGGCTGACCGTTTGGATGGCATGCTCGAAGAATTGGGGCTAAGTTTAGACTTGGCGATAGAACTAGAAGTTCCATACGATACGATTTTGAAAAGAGCTATAGGACGCGTCAGTTGTCCTAAGTGTAAAGCTACCTATAACACATTTACTAAAAAACCGTTGAACGAAGGTATATGCGACAAATGTGGGGAAGCCCTAATCCATAGAAGTGACGATAACGAAGAGACTTTTAAAGTCAGATACGACACTTATAAAGAGAATACAGAACCTCTAGTAGAGTATTACGAGAGCCGTGGCAAGTTGGTCAAAATAGATGGCATCAACGATACTTACGAGAACATCGAGAAAGTGATTAAATAATGATTTCGATAAAAACAGATAAAGAAATCGAACTCATTCGGGCGTCAGGTCATTTGAACTATTTGACGCGCGAATATTTAAAATCTATTATCGCTCCTGGCATTTCGACAAAGGAAATCGACGACCGTGCGGACGAGTTTATACGTGCGCACGGTGGAATCCCAGGTTCTAAAGGATACGAAGGATATCCGGGTGCCATATGCATATCTATTAACGAAGAGTTAGTTCATGGCATTGGCAAAAGCGATAAGATACTTAAAAATGGTGACATAGTCACATTAGATGTCGTCGTCATCTTAGACGGTTACTACAGCGACGCTGCTGAGACAGTCGGAGTAGGAGATATAAGTAAAGAAAAAGAGTATCTCTTGAAACACACGAAAGCAGCTTTAGAGGTAGGACTCAAAGAGATACGACCCGGCGCTAAATTGGGTTCGGTAAGTGCTAAGATTCAAAACTATGCCGAGAAACACCACTTAGGTGTCGTCCGCGAACTGTGTGGACACGGAGTAGGTAGAGAGATGCACGAAGAACCCGATATATTAAACTATGGAAAATACAATACGGGACCTACTTTGAAAAAAGGTATGACCCTAGCCGTTGAACCGATGCTCACTAGTGGTAAACGCTATGTGAGGTTACTCGCGGACGACTGGACGATTGTGACGAAGGATGGAAAGCCCAGTGCACACTTCGAACATACGGTAGTCGTAACAGAAGACGGAGTAGAAATTTTAACAGGAGAGTGAACAATGACTAAGGAAGTTAAAATTAAATTTGAAGGAAAAGTTCTAAAAGTAAATCACGACGTATACGAAGTAGAATTACAATTACCTAGCAATAAGGATGCTGGGAACGGTGAAAACGTTAGAACGGCTACTATTGAAGCTCACGTTTCTGGTAAAATGCGAATGAATGTCATCCGCATCCTACCGGGCGATACAGTAGTAGTGGAGATGTCACCATATGATTTAAAACGTGGGCTAATAACTTATAGAAAGTAAGGAGTGTTTGAATATGAAAGTAAGACCATCAGTAAAACCTAT
>CAZXXI010000066.1:4076-7419 GCA_964644815.1 uncultured Muribaculaceae bacterium | reverse complement strand
TTACACTTTTTATTATATTGGATTTTAATTTTTCCGATACTTCTTGACTCTAACTAAATCAGTTGACTTATTGAATAAATCTTGGAGTTGTGTTTTAATATATATAGAAAGAAGGACGAAGATTATGGCCGAAATCCAAAATAAAAGTATTACGAGTAGGGATGAAAACTTTGCCGAATGGTACACGAGTCTAGTTACCAAAGCCGATTTAGTGGACTATTCGAGCATGAAAGGGAGCATGATTATAAGGCCGTATGGCTACGCTATTTGGGAACGCATGCAAGAAATTTTAGACAAAGAGTTTAAACGCCTTGGACACGAAAACGTGCAGATGCCTATGTTCATTCCCGAAAGTCTTTTGAACATCGAAAAAGAACATGTCGAGGGTTTTGCTCCCGAAGTAGCTTGGGTAACTCAAGGTGGTAAAGAACCTTTAGAAGAAAGAGTATGCGTTCGTCCGACGAGCGAAGTCTTGTTCTGTGAACACTATAAAAAGATAATTAAGAGCTACCGCGATTTACCAAAACTTTATAACCAATGGTGTACGATAGTTCGTTGGGAAAAGACAACTAGACCTTTTCTGCGCAGCCGTGAGATATTATGGCAAGAAGGGCACACCATGCACGCAACTGAAAAGGAAGCTCTCGAAGAGACTTTGAGAATGTTAAAAGTTTACGAAGACTTCCAAAGAAATTATCTAGCTCTACCAGTCATCGTCGGCGAAAAAACCGATAAAGAGAAATTCGCCGGTGCAGAAAAGACTTACACCATCGAAGCTATGATGTACGACGGAGTTGCTCTCCAAAACGGAACTAGCCATTATTTTGGTAACCATTTTGCTAAAGCTTTCGGCATAGAATATTTAAATAAAGAAAATAAGCTCGAAACGCCTTATCAGACGTCATGGGGTGTGACGACGCGCATGATAGGAGCAATCATCATGACCCACAGCGACGACTTCGGTCTAGTGTTGCCTCCTAAAATTGCTCCAATCGAAGTGTGCATCATCCCTATCGGCAAAGCCAATGAAGAAGTCGAAAAAGAAATCGATATTCTCGCTGCTAGCCTAAAGGCTCAAAACATAACTTATAAAATAGATACGAGCGATAAGACTCCGGGCTTTAAATTTGCCGAAGCTGAAGTCAAGGGCTACCCTATTAGAATCGAATTGGGACCACGCGACCTCGAAAGAAATGTCGTCACCCTCGTAAGAAGAGATACGCGCGAAAAAATTGAGGTAGCAAAAGATATGGCATCTGCCAAAGTAATCGAACTTCTCGAAGTAATCCAAAAGGATATGTACGATAGAGCTCTCAAAAGACGCGATTCTATGCTCTACTTTGCCAAAGATTATGACGAATTAAAAAAACTCGCAACGACCAAACCGGGATTCATAAAAATAAACTGGTGTGGTTCTGTCGATTGCGAAAACAAAATCAAGGACGACTTAGGCTTAAAATCTCGTTGCATACCGCTCGATGACCACGAACCTAATGGCAAATGTGCCGTCTGTGGTAAAGATGCGAAATGCCAAATTTACTTCGGTAAGCAGTACTAAAAGTTTATACTGGAAAGTATAGACTTTTTTTTGTATAATGGTTTTAGGGTGACGAGTATGGCAAATGATAAAAAGACTAAAACTGTTTATAAGATTAAATGGCGCAACATGAGCTATTTCGCCGGTTCCGTCATACTCTTTTTAGCTATCATTTTTGCCCTTTATCGAAGTTTCATTTTATATAAAGACTACTCGAACACAAAAAAGCTCATAGCTGAAATAAAAGAAAAAGTAGAGATTACCAACATCGTCGACGACAATTCTACTTCGACTATCAAGCCGGATAGTACTCTTAGCAAATTCGATGCCTACTGGGACTATATAAAGCAGAGCCTTTTAGATGTAAAAATGGCCAACTTAAAAAAGATGAATGCCGAAGCAATCGGATACGTCGAGCTGAAGGGAACGGAATATTCCTACCCAGTTGCTAAAGGAACTTACTATAAAAATCATTCTTTTGACAAGCGCGAAAACTCACTCGGCTGGATATACGTCGACGATGACTTCGACGAGAGTGCTGAACTGCCGACGCATACCATAATCTACGGCAACAAAAATTTTCTAAACGTCTTATCTTCAACTCTAAATCGCGTGTACAAAGACGAGTGGAATTCTAATAACGATAACTTCTTGATTAAATTTTATACGAATAAATGCTCCACTCTCTGGCAAATAATAAGTGTATATAAGACGAAATCTAAAGATTATCTTGCAACGACTTTTGAAGATGATGTCGTTTTCGAAAAATACATCGACAAAAGTATCAAAAGTACAGAAATCAAATTCAAAGGTTATGCTAAAACGACCGATAAATTCTTAACTCTTACGACTAATTCAAATGGCGAAAACATCGTCATTCAAGCTAAACTCATCAAGATAAGAAGCGAAAATTAAAAAAGTGTGCGTACACTTTTTAATTTTATAAAGATTCTTGATGTTTAGAGCGAACCTTAGATATTTTGGTTTCAGTTGTGTTTTCTATGTTATATAGACCTGCTGACTCCATTTCTGTAAATATGTCACCCTGGGTAGTTAAATATTCCTGTAAAGCTGCTTCGAATTGCTTTTTGACTTTAGGAGTGTTTGCCTCTATAGAGCCGTGCAACAATAAGTCGCAACCATTTTTAACTGATGTTAAAACAGAATTCATTATAATTTTATCTTCCATCTTATTTCCTCCTATTCTTCCAATAATTTATAGAACTTTTTATATAAACTCTTTGTCGTCTTATCCAAGTTCTCTAACACTTTTTTAAAATTTTCATCTTCTACGCTGACCATATAGTTCGCTAAGTAGTCATTTATATTTGTAAGATGTCCCATTACATCATCTATATATAACAATTCTTTTTCACTCATAATTTTACCTCCTAAATCTAGTATCCTCTAAAAAGACCCATTTAATGCAAAAAAAGAGAACCATTTTTTGGTTTCTTTGGATGTAATTTACTTCTATAAAATGTAAAAATAGTGATATAATTATAGTAGAAGGTGATGTCTTTGAAAATATTAGTCACAGGTGGAGCTGGATATATAGGCGCACATACCTGTATAGAACTTTTGAATTCAGACTTTGAAATAGTGGTCATCGACAATTTCTCGAACAGCAAAAAGAGTTCATTGGACGCTATTAAAAAGATAACTGGAAAAGATTTCAAATTTTATGAAATCGATTATAGAGATAGAGACGAATTAGAGAAAGTGTTTATAGAAAACAAACCGGACGCCATCATCGATTTTGCCGGCTTTAAAGCTGTTGGAGAATCCATAGAAAAGCCTTTAGAT
>CAZXXI010000066.1:0-4066 GCA_964644815.1 uncultured Muribaculaceae bacterium | reverse complement strand
GGAACTTTAGTGCTTTTAGACGTAATGAAGAAGTATGGCATCAAAAAGTTCGTCTTCTCCTCTTCAGCAACCGTCTATGGAAATCCCCAAAGAATACCCATTACCGAGGACAGTCCTATAGGAGACACTACAAATCCCTATGGAACTTCCAAGCTGTTTATAGAGCGCATATTAGAGGACCTATATAAATCGGATGGCACGTGGAATATAGTGATACTGAGATATTTCAATCCTGTCGGCGCCCACGAAAGTGGTCTCATAGGCGAAGACCCTAAAGGAATTCCTAATAACTTGATGCCCTATATCGCCAAAGTTGCCAATCGAGAACTAAAAGAATTATCCATATTTGGTAATGACTATGATACACATGATGGCACAGGAATCCGCGATTACATCCATATCGTCGACCTCGCAAAGGGACATGTGCTAGCACTAGACAAATTAAAAAAAGAAAACAATGGATTATTTATTTACAATTTAGGTACCGGTAAAGGCTATAGTGTCTTAGAGTTAGTCAAAACTTATGAAAGAGTAAACGACGTCAAAATTCCGTATAAAATAGTTAAGAGAAGAAAAGGTGATGTTGCTGTAAGCTATTCAGACCCGACTAAAGCAAAAGATGAATTGGGCTTCATCGCCGAAAAGACATTAGAAGACATGTGCCGAGATTCATATAAATTTGTTAAAAATACTCAAAAATGATAACAAAAAAAAGAAGGCCTACCGGTTTTACATTTTAAACAATCCGCCCTCTTCCAAGACAGTCTCTAAAGGCCTGTCTTTTTCTAATTCGTCGATAGTTTTCAAGAGCAATTGACAAAAAACTGTCAATTCTTCGCGTCCAGTCGCATTCAAGATGTCGACGATTTCTATCACGGCTTCCTCTACTGCTTCGCGAGAAAACAGTGCTGTTATCTTAGCTACCATCTCTTTAGTCAACTTATTTTTAGCCTTCATCGCTTTCTCGAGTGGTTTTGTCACCATTTTATCCTCTTCTTTAGTTACATCGTCAATCGAGAAACCTGGTAACAGTATCTGTTCTTCCAATAAATCGTCCGTGATACCGAGAAGCGATTCTCTACTTATCTTTTCATCCAGCACATGAGCGATAAAGTATTCCTTATTTATAGTGCTCGCTGTCTTCTTACACATGTAGAAATATAGATGGGCGAGCACTTCTGGAAGATAGAGCTTCTCCAGTTTTTCTCCTATCGATTTAGTCGCTAAAATGAAGAATTCTATACCGCTTTGTGTCCTAGGTAAGTAATCTCTTGGTCCACCTTGCAACTTCTTTTTCAAAGCCCTCACGTCCATGAGCATTTCGTTTACCTTTATTACGCTCCTCGCTATGCCATATTGCAAAACGATTTTATCTATGCTCTTCTTGATATCCAAATCGATTGCATTTATATCACCACTGCCAGTATACTTTATTGTAAAGATTTTTTCCATCTCTCCATCTGATAAGCAAGATAACAGTTGTCCATTATAAGTTAGAGAAGAACATATTCTTATAAAGTATAACTCTAGCATATATTTATTCCTTATCGTCAGTTTGAGGAACAAATCTCATCGCTTTTTGGCTCATCATATTATCCATGGTTACTCCACATGCATAAGAAGTAGCCATAGTAATTTCTTCTTCTAATGTTCTCCTATCTTCGTCGGTCATCTCTTCCCATACGCCCCTACTAATCTTCATACCGGCTGAAAGATTGTAAACCGTCTTTCCTTTAAGAGGGTGCTTGCTCGCCCAACCGTTTATACTTTTCAAAATCTCCACTGTATTTCCACTGAATGCATCGTCTTTTCTAGGCAGAGTACTTCTATGAGTCAATCTGACATAATTGTCTATATCGACCTGTGTCATGACTTCATAGACTGACTCGCCATTCGCGTATGTAAATACAGTTTGGCTGCCCGTCTCATCTGTTATGACACAAGTTACATTATTATCGATGATGTCATCGACATTGACTTGAACGCGTTTACTATATTCGCTGTAATCGGCTAATTTGATTCCTTCCATCTGAAATGGATTGACTGCATCGTCAAAGTCTTCGAGAAGATTCAAAAGTATCTCATCCAAAGGATTTGCGACCGTTCTTATCCTTCCGACTGCATTATAATCGCCCATTGACATCATTCTTAAACGTTCTATATTTCGTCTATTTTCTTCCTCATATAGCTTGTCATATTTTTCTGTCAAATTGTTGAAATAATAAGTATCAAATGTATGTAATATATCCATAAACATCTTTACATCTTTTACATAGAAATATCTCATGTATTTTCCAACTTTTGATTCGCTGAAAGAAAATTTATCGAAGTCTTCTGCTGTAACTACTATATTATCCTTTCCCCATGAATCTAAATTAGCTCCACTTACTATAAAATCTCTATTTTTCGCATATTTTCTATAGATTTGCATAGCCAAATCCAAAGGGAAATGTCCTATTATCCCTGCATATCCCTCGCTCGACAAATAAAGTCCGATATCTCTAAAGACGAACAAATCGGTCTTTGCACTGCCATCTCGCAACTCGCCAACTTTTCTATAGCTTCCTATCGTTTTTAAGGCCACATTAAATTCTAATCTTTTCATAAATAAACCCTTTCCCTCTGAATCATTAAGAATTTAGCACATTAGCCTACCCACTAACAATATGATATCACATACCTTACCGTTTTTCTACATCTATTTCTTATTTTTTTTATACAATTCTATAAATTTGTACACGCATCCACCCACTAAAATAGCAGTGACTGCCAATAGGAAAATTCCTATTCCTTTTTCGCCTTTCATTATGGCTATAACGCCCACAGTTCCTATGCCAAATATTACCCCCAATATGAAAGTCATCAAAATGACGATTAAGATAAACCTTATCCACTTCGGCACCTTTGGACTCTGTGCCAACTCGATGCTTCCTTCAAATATGAGTTCGAACAAAAATTCTATCAATAATTCCATACTTATCCCTTCTCTATAATAAGATTATAAATCGTTAATACTATTAAGTCAAAGCTAACCTATCTCGATAAATATCCATCATAAGCTATTTTAACCAATTCGTCATCGACCTCAAAAGTCATTCTAAATAGCCATGTCATATTTTCTATTTTTAGCAAGTTTTGAATGGTTTCTTATTTAAGTTTGATTGATTTTTGAATAATTTTTGCATTTGATAGGAATAATTTCTAGGTTTTATAAGACTTTGTAGGATTTTTTAAATTTGTTATTTATGTTTTATGGATATTTTTGTATTAGAAAACAGGACTTTCAAATTTTGTAATAAAATAACCATTTCCGAATAATTTTTGTTTTGCTTCGATCAGTAACTTTTATTTCAATCCATACTCTTTTCATATTCATTCTTACTACTAATAAGATTTTAACATAGTTCTATTATAAAAAAATTGTTATTTATTATAATGTAAAATATTTAAAATAATTATTTATAATTTCTTTTAATTTGCTTTTATTATTTATAAATTGTTCTTTTCTATGTCCATTAGCTCCTGAAGGATGTGGGAATCCAAATAAACATTGTTCTTCACAAATAATATTATCCCTTATCATAACTCTTAAAACATCTTCAACTGACTTACCCAAAGGAATAATTAAAGGTTTATTTTCTAGTTGTCCTAATTCTTGATAAAAATGTTCTCTTACATATTTCATAAGTAGTGGTGAATCCACAATTTCTGGTGTATGACCTGTATAATTTTTGCCATTAATAAAAACAGGATAAGGTATTAGGGAAGTTGTATGTAGTAACTCACAATCACCATTAAATAAGTCACTCACTAATCTTATTTTTAAATATTCTGGTATTGAAAGTTCTTCTAACATATTAATTAAATTATTCCTCATACTCCCAGCAAACCTTGCAGCTACTTTACAATTTTTCAAAATATTTTCAATATCTAAATTATTCTTCAAATCATCTTTAACACTTTTAAATGCAATCTCTGTTTGAGTCCAACCTGGACAAATACCTACTATTAATATTTTTGCTTTTTTATTTATATATTCATTATGAGGTGCATAATAAACTTTTAA
>CAZXXI010000065.1:0-7427 GCA_964644815.1 uncultured Muribaculaceae bacterium | reverse complement strand
CTAGTAATGTAACGGATATGGTAGGCATGTTTAGTTACTGTAGCAAATTAACAACATTAGATGTAAGCAACTTTGATACTAGTAATGTAACGAATATGCAAGGTATGTTCAACTGGTGTAGTGGTCTAACGACATTAGATGTAAGTCATTTCAATACTAGCAATGTAACTAATATGATTTATGTGTTTAATGGCTGTAGCAAATTAACAACATTAAATGTAAGCAGCTTTGATACTAGTAATGTAACAGATATGAATGGTATGTTCGATGGCTGTAGAAGTTTAACGACATTAGATGTAAGTAATTTTGATACAAGTAAAGTAACTAAAATGAATAGTATGTTCAATGGCTGTAGAAGTTTAAGGACATTAGATGTAAGCAACTTTGATACAAGTGAAGTAACTAATATAGGTTTTATGTTCTACAACTGTGAGGATTTAGTAGCTACAATAACCATAAGAGGAACTAAGTGTACTGATTATCAATATATGTTTGGAGGGGCCGCAATTAATTCAGGAGCAAAGATTACAGTTAATTATACAGCAGATGCAAGCTCATTAGTCGACCAAATGATTGCCACAAAAGATTCTAGTTCTAACGTAGTAAAAGGTGTACAAGTTGCATAATTTTAAAAAGGAAGATAGGTCTTGAGATAGGGCTTATCTTTTTTAGGTTTTATGGACGTAAAGCGACAAAAAAAGATATTCAATAGGAAAGTGATACGTGATAAAATAGTATAGAGAGTAAAATAATAAGGGAGAGTGGATGTTATGCAATACGTGTATTCTTTTAAAGAGGGGAATAAAGATAAAAGAGATTTATTAGGTGGAAAGGGAGCAAACTTAGCCGAGATGGCTAATTTGGGGTTGCCGATACCCGATGGGTTTACCGTTTCGACTGAGGCTTGTCACGAATACTATAATAATGGGGGCAGCATTTCGAGTGAAATACAGTTCCAGATATTGTCTAAATTGAAGACGTTGGAGATGAATACTGGTAAAACGTTCGGAAGTCCAGAGAGGCCTCTTTTGGTATCCGTACGAAGTGGAGCACCGGTCAGCATGCCCGGTATGATGGATTCGATAATGAACCTCGGTATGAACGACGAGATATGCGAAGCGATGGCTAAAGAAAATCCGAGAATGGCTTACGATTCGTATAGAAGATTTATCGAGTTCTATTCCGAAGTCGTCATGAATTATCCGACTGAAAGTTTCGCGGGATATTTGGAGACCTATAAAGAGATTAAGGGATATAAGACGGACCTCGATTTGACCGCGGAAGATTTTAAAGCGATTATAACTAAATATAAAGATAACTATTTAGAGTGCGGTGGCTCTTATTTTCCACAGGACCCAAAGACTCAACTCATGAATACTATTGCAGCCGTTTTTGCATCTTGGAATAACGATAGGGCGAAGAAGTATAGAGCACTGGAGGGCATCTCAGATGACTTAGGAACTGCTGTAAACGTCCAAGAGATGGTCTACGGCAATATGAACGATATGTCCGGCACAGGAGTGCTATTTTCGAGAAATCCTTCGACGGGAGAAGACGAGTTGACCGGCGAATTTTTGATGAACGCCCAAGGCGAAGATATCGTATCCGGCATCAGAACTCCTAGCGAGATTAAAGATTTGAAAAAAATAAGTAATGAACTGTATGACGAATTGTATGACATTGCTAAGAGGATGGAAAAGCACTATGGCGATGTACAGGATATGGAGTTTACGATAGAGAATAAGAAACTTTTCATCTTGCAGACGAGAAATGGTAAGAGGACACCGGAAGCCAACGTCAAATTTGCACTCGACTTCTTACACGAAGGCTTGATAGATGAAAAAGAGGTCATTCGCCGCATAAAGGCCAAAGATTTGGAAGTGTTGCTGAAGCCGTCTTTCAGTTTGGATGCTCTAAAGAAAGCAGAAGTGTTGACGAAAGGGTTGGCTGCTAGTCCTGGTGTAGCAGTAGGACACTTAGTCTTCAAGTCGGAGGACGCTAAGAAGTTAGATGACCACGATTCTATTTTGGTCCGCAACGAAACGAGTGCTGAAGATATCGATGGTATGATATATGCCAATGGAATACTTACCAAAAATGGAGGCCTTACCAGTCATGCGGCTGTCGTCGCGCGCGGTTTTGGAGAATGTGCAGTTTGTGGAGCACACGAGTTAGAGATAGATTACGACAAAGAGACGCTTACCATAAATGGCAAAGTCTTGACGAAAAACGACTACATTTCGATAGACGGTTCGACAGGATTTGTGTATGCAGGTAAAGTCGAATTAGAGAAGTCTAGTGCCAATAACGAAGCATTAAACGAAGTATTAAAAATAGTAGCTAAGTATGAGGGTATAAAGGTTCGTGCGAATGCCGATACCGAAGAAAGCGCTAAATTAGCCAAAGATTTCGGAGCAGATGGCATAGGGCTAATAAGAACTGAGCACATGTTCTTTAACAGCGAGAGAATCCTCGAGATGAGAAAGATGATTCTTGCGAATACTTTGAAAGAAAGAGGAGAGGCTCTTAAGAATTTGGAGAAGTTCCAGATGGAAGATTTCTATCGCATATTCAAAGTGATGGGAACTCTACCAGTCATCGTAAGGTACTTAGATCCACCTCTACACGAATTCTTGCCTAGAGAAGAAAAAGAGATGAACGCCGTCGCTTTCAGTCTCGGGTTATCTTTGGAAGAAGTGAAAGAAAGAATTAGGGAGCACGCCGAAGTCAATCCGATGATGGGCTTTAGGGGATGCCGGTTGGCAGTTAAATTTCCAGAGATAAGCATCATGCAGACGAGAGCGATAATACTCGCGATGATTAAGCTCAAAGAAGAGGGAATAAATACCAATGTCGAGATGATGGTTCCACTTACGACCGATTTAAAAGAGTTCATATATGTCAAGAATATCATAGATAAAACGGCTTCTAAAGTCATGGAAGAGAAGGGTGTAAGCGTTTCATATAAAGTGGGAACGATGATAGAGACACCGCGAGCTGCTTTGATGAGCGCGCGAATAAGCGAATATGCCGAGTTCTATTCTTTCGGTACTAACGATTTGACACAGCTCACTTATGGAATGTCGAGAGACGATGCCGGCAAATTCTTAAACATATATCAAGAAAGAAAGATAATGGATTTCGACCCGTTTAGTACCATCGATACAGAAGGGGTCGGAGTACTCATGAACATAGCGAAGAAGACCGCTAGTAGAAAACTAGAGATGGGCATATGCGGTGAACACGGTGGAGATGAAGTTAGCATCAGGTTTGCCGAGAAGATCGGGCTCGACTACGTATCATGTTCTCCATATAGGGTTCCTAGTGCTAGGCTCATAAGTGCTAAGATAAAAATAGAACATGAGTAATAAACTTTTTGTCGACCCCTTTTTGAACATTTTGCCGAAGCTCGATTTGCACGGAGAGACGAGCGATACTATCAGGTATCCGATATTGGATTTTATCAATGTCAGTAAGAGATTAGGAAAGTATAAAGTGCAAATCGTGCACGGAAGGCATGGTGGAGTTTTAAAGAGAGCAACTCACGACATTTTAGCTAAGTGCGACATGGTCGAAAAGTATTATTTGTATCCAGGAAACGATGGAGTGACGATAGTAGAAATTCGCCGTTAAAATGATGAAAAATCTCTAGTAAAATTTAAAGAAGTATGGTAGAATAAATTGAAAACTAAAAAGAAGAAGATTAGAAAGAGTGATTTTATATGGCATTCGATAAGTTGAAGAAGATGCTCGGTGATGAAGATGACCAAAGAGAAATGGTCGATGAAGAGAGTTATTATACTATCGAGGAAAACAAAGAACAGAAACCAAAGCAAGAGAACAATCAGATGATTTTGGTCGAACCACGAGCTTATTCGGAGAGTCAGACTATCGCAGACCATTTGAAGAGCAAAAATACAGTCGTCGTGAACTTGAAAAGAGTTACGGAGGCACAGGCTAAGAGAATCATCGACTTTTTGACGGGAACTCTTTATGCAATAGGTGGAGATTTACAGAAAATAGGACCTGGAATCTATCTTTGCACACCAAAAAACGTCAGCGTTCAAGGTAAGATAAGCGATAACGAAGAAGGAAAGTCTAAAAAAGGCGAGGAAGACGAGATAGACTGGTAAACAATAGATTGGGTGATGAACTATGGAAAGGTTTAATAGTTCTTTTAAAGGGTATAACATAGACGAAGTAAATAAGTTCGTCGATGAGATGACCAAGCAGTACGGAGCAATTATAACTAAGCTCAGGAGCAAAGATGCCGAAATCGAAAGGCTCAATGGAGTCATCAAAGAGTTGGAAGCTAAAGCTAACAACAATGTAAATACTCCGAATATAAGTAGCATATATAATGCGAATGAAGAGATTACAAAGTTGGCCAAGTATGAGGCGAGAACAATTTTGGACGATGCCAAAAAGAACGCTTCCAGAATAGTAAACGATGCCCTTTTGGAAGCAGAGAAAATCGAGACTAAGGCTGAAACCTTGAGAAGAAACATGGTCGTCTTCAAAAGACGCATGAGAACTATAGTGAAATCCCAATTAGACACGATAGAAGATATCGAAGAAATTAAATTAGACGAGTAACTCCAAAAGATGGAGTTTTTTCTTTACTTAAAAGGAAGGTGTGCTATAATAACCAGCAAACGAGGGGATTATTGGATGATTAAGAAACTGAGTTACGAAGAAGTTTTAGAGTACAGCGTATACGATGCGATTAAATTGAGAGCAGATGAGTTGAGAGGATTCGATGACGAACACTATGTTCGCGAGCTATGGGATAACTTTTATAATAATTATCCAGCACATATACCTAATCATCCTCTTTTGAGAGATTACGATTGGGTTTATGAAAATTTCGAATTGTTGATGATGTGCAAGATGTGGTATCAAAGTGCACAGGGGTTCGAAGAATATTACACCTTTTTTAAAGCTGGTATCGCTAAATATGATGTCGAAAGAGATTATAGGGAAATGCTATTCAATCCGGACAAGAGCGATTTTGAGTTTAGACATAAATGGAAGGTTTTTGCCTATGAATTTGTAGATTTTTTTGGTTATGCCTTCGATAAAAATGGCGTTTTGGAGAGACTTTTTAAGAGAGAAGATTTCGTCCAATACTTTTTCAGCTATCCCAATCTCTATACACGCGAAGTTTTAGAAAAATTTTATCATGTCGGGCTTGCTAAACTGTTGGAATACGACCTCTTTGCGGAGAAATACAAAGCCGATTTCGATGAATTGTTACATCTCATTTCGAAACATCCTAAATTAGTTATTCCGGATTCAATCTTTCACGACGACCGCGTAGTAGATGCCGTGGCTTGCACACACGATTTGGATAAATTTTACGCCAATCTCATATATATTCGCGCTTATTCTTCGTGCCAACCGTATATCGACCGCAACAAGAGATACTGCGATAGAGAGGTTCGAGATATGCAAGACGGCATATTGCCTTCTTTGAGATGCGAGTACGTTAAAGCTAAAGATATGCTCTCCAAAAACGATTTTCGTCACGAACACGCGCTCGTAGAGGCGGTATTTAAAAGAGTTTCCGAAAGATTGGGAAGGCGAGAGATAGCTAAGAGAGATTTTTATAGGGAATTGTCTAAATATATCGTCGTCGGTATGCTCCTCGGCCGCATATTCGAGACGTCACCTTATAATATTCTAATCGATATCGAAACCTTTTACGAATATATGATGAGTCATGGCAAAGATTTCTTCGGCAAAGAGATATACGAATTTTTCTTATCCTATGAAGACGAAGAGGTAGAGTACATAAGGGAGTTTTATGAGAAAGCGAAAGATGTACCTCTTAAAGATATGTTTTATGACGATTGGGAAAGAGAAAAAGAAGCATTCGTTCGAGAGATAAACGAGAGTATGGTAGATTTGGATAGAGCCCCTTTGAAGGTGACGAAAGATGGCGTAGCGTACTATGACATAACCGATATGCCTGGTAAAATAGCTGTTTCGAATACGAATGATGTTGCTGATAACGATTATAAACTCGCTAGATTAGTAGAACTCGTCAAGACGGCACGGGTAATGGATGTGTCGATAAGTATCCAAGATGAGAATCATCAGGTATTTTACGATAAAAATAACACTGGAGTCCCGAAGATTAAGTTCATCTACGGCGAGTTAGAACCGAAAAGAGTGGGTATTATATTCCCACAGGATGCCTATTCACAAGGAATTATGATGACGGAATCGGAGGCACTTTGGTACAAGAGAAATCTATATACTCTAGACGAATTCATGAATAAGACTAGAAATTATAACGAACTAACCTATGCCGTAGATGGAACAGTGGTCATGCCAAAGGGAATTTTAATAGAAGGTGAACCGAACGAAGGAGAGGTGCGCATCAGTAGAGAACTAGGATTACCTTTTTACTATCGCGAGAAGAGAAAGACGCAGTCTTTACGCGATGACCGTACCCTCTTAGCGAAGACTTATCGCTTTTCGGCTGGCTATAAGAAATTATTTTAACCAACGAAAAAACCGATTTTGAAATCGGTTTTTAAAAGCTATTATCTGTTGTAGAACTCGACAATCATAGATTCGTTGATTTCTGCAGTAAGTTCGCTTCTCTCTGGATATCTGATGTAAGTTCCGCTCATCTTTTTAGCGTCGAAATCGACATAAGCTGGACGAGTAACGTTTGCCTCTAAGCTTGCTTTAATAGCGGGATGCTCTAAAGATGATTCTTTGACGCTGATAGTCATTCCAGGTTTGCAAGAGAATGATGGAATATCAACTTTCTTACCATCTACTAAGATATGACCGTGGTTGACGATTTGACGTGCAGCACGTCTAGTAGTAGCAAGTCCCATTCTATAAACGACGTTATCAAGTCTAGATTCGAGAAGTTTGAAGAAGTTCTCACCAGCGATACCGTCCATTTTAGAAGCTTTTTCGAAAGTTCTCTTGAACTGTTTTTCAGTTAAACCGTACATGAATCTCATCTTTTGTTTTTCTTGCATCTGAGTTCCATATTCGCTCATCTTCTTCTTTCTGTCCATGCCGTGTTGTCCAGGAGCGTATGGCCTTTTAGCTAGTTCTTTACCAGTTTCAAGCGTGCTGAAACCGAGTCTTCTAGATTTCTTATAAGCAGGTCCTGTATATCTTGCCATTTTTAGTTCTCCTTTCTATCATATTTGCATATTGGTATAAAGTTGTTTGTCCATGAATCCTAATGGGAGTCTGTAAATTGTTCGCTTGGCAGTAAGTTACTTAAAACGAGTACAGACATGTATTAGAACTATTATGGACATAAACTGCCCGAAATGCTATAAGTATTATACATATAAATAGGGCGTTTGTAAAGGATAACATACTAAAAATTTATTGTATCTGTATTGTAAAATAAAACCGGAATTGAGTGATGAGGATGTAAAGGGAAAAAT
>CAZXXI010000064.1:0-7546 GCA_964644815.1 uncultured Muribaculaceae bacterium | reverse complement strand
ATGATTGAATACCGATATAATTTATTTTTAAAGGTATATGAAGAACTAATAAAATAAAAATATATTATGCATTCGTCGGTAAGCGCCATCGATGGGTTGCGATAAAATTAATCGTAGAAGCTAAATAGCTTCTTTTAATATGAAATTTTACATATGTAAAATGTTGTGGTACAATATTTTCAGTTTAATGCTTTGGCAAGGAATTAGCATGTGAGAAGGGATAATAGTTATGAGTTGTAAAAAGTTGTTTTCAATAAATAATAACGATAAAAAATTTATGGTGTTTTTGGATGAAAATGATAGAAATACATTTTTAGAAATCGATAGCAATGGGAAATTCGATTACCCTCTTTTAGAAGATTATTTGGCGTTATATAAGATTTTTAACGTTCATAATCCGTACGTCTATTACCATGTACCCAGTTTCGATATTAAAAGTGGAGTGAAAGTAGTAAAAAACGGTACGATTGTCCTAATGACTTTAATTACGGTAATCAATAGCATACCAAATGCCGATGCAATAGATGTAGAGACTACTATAAATGAAAGCAGTGTCGTCTTATATGAGTCGTCATCTGCAGCAAAGATAAAGACAGTCGCCATAGAAGACGTCGACGATTTAGATAAATATTTAGGGACAGTAAGGGTTACAAAAGATTTAATATTAAAGACAATCGCTAAAAACGAAAAAATACCAGAAGAAGTCAAGAAAATAGCTATAGAAGAATTTGAGCAGATTTATAAAGTCCATCCTACAGCAAATTATAGAGTATTTTATGAAAATTTGAAAACTCTCGATGTCAACGTTTTTAGTGAGGAAGAATATAATAAAAAATATCCTTTGGGGTCATCTGCCAATTATGACAGTATAACTAACAGCATAAACATAAAAGAAGGTGCACCAAAAGATATCGTCGCGCATGAACTTGCTCATTCATATCATTCATTTTATCGTAAATTAGAAGGAGTCGTTCTCGTCAAGAGGACGAGTCATACAGCCTTAAACGAAGGTATGACGGATATAATGGCCGAGTATGTCGCTTTAACCGACGGCACGAATTCTTATAAAATTAGTAAAGAAGTTTTAGAATATTTAATGTATTTAACCGATTTTACATATGAAGAATATTCTAGATTTGGACTTAATTATTTATTTAAAAAAGCTATGAATAAATACCCAGATATAGATTTTAAATACATCAGTAGCACGCTCAATTCCATGTTATATAGTGAGCTTTATCGCGGTGTAACTATAATAGGTGGACCAAAAGACATGTACGACGAACTGTTTGAGACTTGTTTAAAAATGGCGAACAGAACTAATGGATATGAGCCTTTTAATCGCTTCTTATATACTTTAATTTGTAATGAAGACAGCTCTTTAATAGACAGTTATTTTGAGAAATATAATAAACGCTTAAAGGAATTGAGTTACAATAGTAAGAACATTAAAGCAGTAGAGGATAGGGTTAAATTATATAATAGGGTAAACTGTATTATATATAGTGAGATAAAAGAAGGACCGATTGCATTCGGCTATGAAGGAGACAACGATATCTTATATAGAATAAATGAAGATGGAACTTTAAGAGAGTTAAATGAAGATGGTAAGTTCACATACTATAGCTTTAGACCGAGAAACTTTGAACTCTTTAAAATGAAAGTCTTTACAAGAGGTAACGATTTAGAGAAAGCCATAGGCGACGAATTAACCGAAGATGCGCGACTCAGCAAGCATAATTATCGTTCTATTCCTCTTTATGTAAATTCAAAAAAAATAGCAGAGAAGTTGACGGGATCTTTGAAGGTTCGAGTAGGTTTTACTAAAACGAAAAAAATAGGTTTTATTTTGATTGATGAGACCGGTAAAGTAATTTATCAGACCGATAGAGATTTAAGTAATCTATCTAATAAAGTACTTTTTAATTCTTATTTGGTGAATCACGCTTATTATATCGAAGATTTAGAATTAACTGAGGTTTTCAATGAAAATTACTTAAAAAAATATCAGTCGGCATACACGGGATTTAATAATTTTGGCGTAGTAGAAGACAAAATAGTAGAAGAACATTTCAGTTTAGTTACAATAGTGGCAAGAGCAGAAGGGACGTCGGTACGCTCTAATTATAGATTATCCGACTGTAAGGTGTACGTAAGTGGCGACTATACGTTTGCAAGCGATAGGAATTTAGAAGCTGAAAATTACGATTATGTAATCGATTTAGAGATTATCTTGTCGCATGCGAATCTCTTAAAGGACGATACGTCGTACTACGAGATAGAGGAGAAAGAACTAGAAGAGTTGACAAAAAACTTTATCGCATCGTTAAATGCTGATAAACAAAAAACTATTTAAAATGGAGAGATACATTAGAAGCTAAAGAGGGCTTCTTTTTATATTTTTTTGGGGCTTTTATGGTGCAATACGTGAGCGTTTGTGGTACAATTTCTATAGGTGAAAACTATGTATAATAAACTGGATGAAGATACGATAAAAGAGATAAGCAAGCTCAAGGGCGAACCGGAGTGGATGTGCGAATTTAGATTAAATTCACTTAAGAAATTTTTAGAGTTAGACATGCCGCGATTTGGTCCTAAACTCGATATAGATTTTTCTTCGATAAACTATTATAAGAAAGTGGGAGAGTCAGCGAATAACTGGGATAGAGTGAACTGTGCCGTCAAAGCTACTTTCGAGAATTTAGGTGTAATCGATGCTGAGAAAAAATATTTGGACGGAGTTACGAATCAATATGAGAGCGAAGTCGTCTATCACAAGTTGCAAGGCGATCTAGAAGAAAAGGGTATAATTTTTTTGAGTACGGACGATGCTTTGAAGAAATACCCTGACCTCTTTTATAAATACTTTAACTCTTTGGTCAGATATGACGAGAACAAGTTTACAGCTTTGAATGGAGCTCTATGGAGTGGAGGCTCGTTCATCTATATTCCTCCCAATACTAAGTTGGATAGACCACTACAGAGCTATTTTAGAATCGACTCGATGGCTCTTGGCCAGTTCGAAAGGACTATCATAATCGTCGATGAAGGTGCAGAGTTATCCTATATAGAGGGGTGTACAGCGATGTCCTACTCCGTCAATTCGTTGCACGCGGGCGTCGTCGAAATATTCGTAGGAAAAAATGCCAAAGTGCGCTACTCGACGATACAAAACTGGAGTAAAGACGTGTATAATCTAGTCACCAAAAGAGCTGTAGTCGAAGAGGGAGGACTCATGGAATGGGTCGATGGCAACGTCGGAAGTGGAGTTACGATGAAGTATCCGTCTTGTATTTTGAAGGGCGATAATTCATGTGGAAATTCGATAAGCATCGCCTATGCCAAAAATGGGCAGGTATTAGATGCCGGAGCTAAGATGATACATATAGGAAAGAATACTAAGAGCAAAATAATATCTAAATCTATCGCAAGCGATGGTGGTATAGCAAACTACAGGGGCCAAGTTAAAATAAGTAAGAACGCTACTAATTCGCTTAGCTATGTCAAATGCGATACTATCATATTAGATGACCAATCGAAAAGCGATACCTATCCTTTGAACATAGTGAGCAACCCTTCTTCGACTTTGGAACACGAGGCATCGGTATCGAAGATAAGCGAAGACAAGCTCTTCTATCTGATGAGTAAGGGTTTGAGCGAGGAGAAAGCCAAAGAACTCTTCGTAGGAGGATTTATCGCCGAATTTAAAAAAGAGTTGCCGATGGAATATGCAGTAGAACTCAATAGGCTTTTGAAAGAAATATAGATTCATAAATGTGGTAAAAAGTGACATAATAATTTTTAGAAAGCGAGAAATTTATGAAATATAACACATTTCCTAACGAAACGTATAATCTCTATACTATAGAAACGACGAAGTTTAAAAGTGCTCATGCAGAAATCGTCTTTAGAAGTAAGGCTACGGTTTTAAATATCACATATACGGCCTTACTTTTTGATGTCTTATTAGAGTCTAGTGCTACATTCCCATCTAGAAAGCTCTTGGCAAGAGAGATGGCAAGATTATATAATGCCAGCATCAATGCTTCGACTTCGAGAGTTGGAGAGACTTTAATTACGAACTTGACTTTGGATTTTTTAGACCCTAAGTATACGAGCAATGAAGTAGTCGAAGATTCTATAAAACTGTTGTTCGATATCCTTTTCAATCCAAATTTAGAAGAAGATGCCTTCGAGGAGAAAACTTTTAATAGGATGAAGTTGAGCCTGGCCAGAGAAATAGATGGACTCAAAGAAGACCCTAAGCAGTCGAGCATATTGGGTGGACTAAGAGTTTTAGGAGAAGACGACATCCGCGGGATAAATTCGAGTGGAGACGCCGAAATTTTGAAAGCGATTACGCCTTCTAAACTTTACGATTTTTATCTCGATTTCTTGGAAAACAGTGCACGCGATATATATGTAATAGGCAATTTGAACATGAAAAATGTCGATAAATATATCAAAAAGTATCAGAAGTTCAAGAGCATAACGACTAAAGAAAACGAAGTCTATCTACCCGAATTGAGAATAAAAAAGAGTAAAAGTGTCGTCGAAGACGGCAATATATCGCAGACACAGTTGGTACAAGTGTATGCTTTAAACGGACTTAGCAAAAAAGAAACCAATTATGTAGTACCACTTTTCAATATGTTATGGGGTTCTGGTTCCTTGGAGAGCAAGCTTTATAAAGCTTTAAGGGGGGAGAATTCTCTTTGTTATAACGTCAATACTTTTTATCAAAAATACGATAAGACGATTATTTTACATACGGCAATAGATGAAGAAGCTACTAATCTGGCATTAAAACTCATCAACAATACTTTTATGGATATGAAAAAGGGATTCATCGAAGAAGAAGAATTGGAAAATGTCAAAAACCTTTTGATAACGAGTTTGCACTTAGCTTTGGATAGCCCTAGTCGATTGATAGATCTATACGTGTTTAAGAATCTCGTCGGACTAGAGGATATCGAGAAGAGGTGCGATGCGATTAGGGAAGTGACCGTCGAAGATTTGGTGAGTGTCGCTAAAAAGATTAGTCTAGCTGTAACTTATAGGGTGAGGGGTGAATAGATGAAAAAGATAACTTATAAAGACGCCGACGAGGTCGTATATTATGAGAAGCTCAACAACGGTTTAGAAGTTTATATGTATCCCAAGGATACTGCTCGGAACTTTTATCTCGCTTATAACGTCAAGTTTGGCAGCATGGATACGGAATTTAAATCGGGGAAGGAACGCAAATTTACAAAAGTTCCATGCGGTACTGCTCACTTTTTAGAACATCAGATGTTTCAGGAAGATAACGGTCATACGGCATTCGAATATTATGCTACTTTAGGAAGCTCGGTAAACGCTTTTACGACTTATAATTATACTTCGTATGAGGTAGTGGCATCCGACCGCTTTAAAGAGAATTTGGAGTATCTCTTGCAATATGTCGGAAATCCGGTATTTAAAAATAGCAGCGTCGAAAAGGAGAAGGGTATCATCAAAGAAGAGATAAAGATGTACGACAATGCTCCGGTAAGCGTGTTGAACTTCGGTCTCGAATACAATTTGAACAATGTCGATGGACATAAGTATTTAATATCGGGTACTAAAGATGACATAAAAGAGATAACCGCGGATACTTTGAATAAGTGTTATGAGACGTTTTATACGCCGGCAAATATGTTTTTAGTGCTCACAGGGAAATTCTCGCCACTGGAGGCTTTGGGTATCATCAAGGAAGACCAAGCCAAAAGGGAAGTAGTTGCCCGCAAGAAAGTGACGCGCAGGAAAGAGAAAGAACCGATGACCGTACCAGAGCCTTATTATGTTCGCGAGATGGATGTGAGCACGCCTAAGCTAAAAATTGCTTATAAAATAGATAAAAACGCATTTAAAAACTACAGCGATATGGATTTGAAAATATATTTAGATGCCATATTGAATGCCAAATTTGGTGAGACATCCGATTTGTATGAGACAGTAATGGATTCTAACTTGGCGATGTTCGGAATTGTCACGGCAAGGGAAGTGCGCGACGACTATGTGTTGATTTCTTTCGAGATGGATACCGACTATAAGGAAGAAGTAATCGATTTGATTAGAAATGAATTAAAGAACATCAAGATTACCAAAGATGAGTTAGAGGGTGTCAAAAGAGTCAATATAGCAAATTTCATCATGCATTTTAACGACGTCTTAGAAGTCGCTCAAGATATCGAAGATGACGTTTTAGCTAACGGCAAAATAGAAGAAAATATATTGGATATATATAAATCTATGGAAGTGAGAACTGCTAATAATATAGCAAGTTTGATAAACACTAAAAACGAATGCATATATTATATCGATAAGTTGACTGTACAGTAGGGAGTTTATGTATTGATTTTTTGGGCATTATAAATTACAATGTATATAGAGTAGGTGAGTACGTATGAAATTAAAAAGTACCAGTAAAACTTTAGTTTTATCTATTTTGATGGTAGGAATATTGTCTCTCGTATCGGTGAGTTTGGCCTACTTTACGATAAATTATAATTTTGGAGAAAGCGCCAATTTCGGTGGTAAAGCTTCTAATAAAGACCCTCGTATAGATTTTACGGGATTGGGCGATATCGATTTGAACAACACTTACCCCATGACTGATGAACAGGGATTGAAAACGAGACCTTATATGTTTACGGTTACTAATAAAGAAGATAAAAAGATTAAAGTGGATATCATACTCCAGACTTTGGCTACTAGTACATTAGAACCACATCTCGTCAATGTAGCTCTCGATAATACCGTGGCAAATGTCAAGTATTTGAGTATAGTGACGCCTAGTTCTGATAAATACAGCAGCGCTGGATTAGTAGGTTCGTATACATTAGAACCAAATGCCAGTGTAAGTGGTAATATCAGATTATGGATAAATTCGGATGGTACAGTAGACAATGCTCAAAATAAAACTTGGTCTAGTAAGATATTGGCAATGCCATCTTTTGTAGAATGATTTAATTACTCAAAGTTTTCCTTAATTTATTATATATTATCTTTCTTCTATATTTTGGTATAAACACAATATGATACTTGCACATATACTTTGTATGTGCTAAACTTTTTGCCGTAAGGCCTCTCTCCTTTCACGTTATAATTTCGGCTTGAACAACCTCAATTATAACAGAGAGATGCCTTATTGACTATAAGTACTTAACTCCCACCCGCATAGCAGGTGGTTTTTTGATGGTTTGCGAAAGCAAACCACACCCTAAAGGTTAATAAAAAAAATGATATTCTATTTTCGGACGCACTTCCCTACTCTAATCATATCATTTTTTTTTTTTTTTTTGCACCAAATTTCAAGAGAAAAGTCTTCTTTTTAATTAAATTGTACACCTATTTTACATCTGTTTTATTGCAAAAAAAATTGTGTTGAGTTATATTTTGATTGCTTAATAGAAAAATAACCTCAACACATTTTCTATTATACATCATTTTCTGAATTTTAAAAGGTTATTTTCTCTCTTTGGACTAGAAAGGGAGAATTTTTTTATGAATTCTGATAAAAACA
>CAZXXI010000063.1:0-7600 GCA_964644815.1 uncultured Muribaculaceae bacterium | reverse complement strand
TAAAAGGAACTATTTATGTATCAGAATTTAAAGACAAATTATTGATTACCAACGAAGGAAGTTTCATTCCCCAAAATATTGAAACAGTTTTAAAAGACGGGTTCTCCTCTCCATATTATAGAAATCCTTTTCTTGCCAACGCTATGGTTAATATCAACATGATTGATACAGCTGGAAGCGGAATAAAAAGGGTCTATAAATATACATATCAGCTGATATCGCAGCATTGACAAATAAACAAGTTGATTACATCGACAATAAGGGATTAGATGATAGTTATTATAAAGTGCTAATTATACGATACATTAAAAATTTTAAATTTGCAAATAGACAACAAATTAATGATTTAATTAAACCAAAACTATCGAATCTATTAACCACAGAACAGCAGAATAATAAAGTTCACGCCCTATTAGCTAAACTTAGAAATGAGGGAAAAATAATCAATGTTGGTGGAAACAAATTATCTAAATGGATAATAAATGAAGAAAAAATCAATAAAAACCAATAAAAATCAATAAAAATCAATAAAAACTATAACACTATTAATAATTAAAAATAAGTTCAAAATAAATAAAAGGAGGAAAAATATGTTCAAGTTAGTATCGAAGTACAAACCATCTGGCGACCAGCCGCAAGCAATAAAGCAACTCGTAGACGGCATAAAATTGGGAAAAAAGAGACAAGTACTCCTAGGTGCAACAGGCACAGGAAAGACATTCACAATGGCCAATGTAATCCAAGAAGTGAACAAGCCGACGCTCATTCTCGCCCACAACAAGACTCTTGCAGGACAACTTTACTCTGAGTTCAAAGAATTGTTTCCAGAAAACCATGTCGAGTATTTTGTATCTTACTACGACTATTATCAACCGGAAGCTTATGTTCCATCCAGCGACACCTATATCGAAAAGGATTCCAGCATAAATGACGAAATCGATGAACTGAGGCACGGCGCCACCAGTTCGCTACTCAATTACGACGACGTCATCGTCATCGCCAGCGTCTCTTGTATATATGGTATAGGTGAAGTCGAGGACTATAGAAGTCATATGCTCATAGTGACCGTCGGCGATACGATGGAAAGAGATGCTCTTCTCACCAAGCTTATCGATATGACCTACGAGAGAAACGAAATAGATTTTCACCGCGGTACCTTTAGAGCTCACGGCGATATCATCGAAATCATTCCAGCGAACGAGAGAAGTGCCGGTATCCGTATCGAGCTTTTCGGCGACGAAGTTGAAAAGATATCGACGTTCGACCCTCTGACTGGAGTTATCATCCAAAACAAAAAGACCATCACCATTTCTCCGGCTTCGCACTTCGTGACCAATGCCGAAACCTTAAGCGAATCGATAAGGAGAATAAAGGAAGAACTGGACGAAAGACTTGCTTACTTTAAAGAAAATGGCAAATATATCGAGGAGCAGCGCCTGCGCGAGAGAACGGAATACGATATCGAAATGCTCAAAGAGACTGGTTTCTGCCATGGCATAGAAAACTATTCGCGCCATCTAGCGCTTCGCGGTCCTGGTGAGACGCCGACGACTTTAATCGACTACTTCCCTAAAGATTTCTTGATGCTCGTCGACGAATCCCACGTCACCATCCCTCAAGTACGAGGCATGTATAACGGCGACAGGATGAGAAAACAGACTTTAGTCGACTACGGCTTTCGTCTTCCAAGCGCCAAAGACAACCGACCTCTCCAGTTCGACGAATTCGACAAGAAAATCAACGATATAATCTACGTCTCAGCAACACCAGGCGATTACGAACTGGAGCTCACCAACAACGTCTACGCCGAACAGATAATAAGACCGACTGGTCTGTTAGACCCTACCATCGAAGTCAAGCCGACCGAAGGTCAAATCGACGACTTGATTGGAGAGATTAACGAAAGAAAAGAGAAAAACGAGCGCGTACTCATTACGACTTTGACCATCCGTATGGCCGAAGAGTTGACCAACTACCTCTTAGGCGTCGGCATCAAAGTAGCTTACCTGCATACCGAGGTCAAGACGCTCGAAAGGCTCAAAATCATTCATGACCTGCGCGAGGGTAAGTATGACTGCATAGTCGGTATCAACCTCTTAAGGGAAGGTATCGATATACCAGAAGTCAGTCTGATATGTATCATGGACGCGAACAAACAGGGCTTCCTGCGCTCTTCTAGGAGCTTGATCCAGACGATAGGCCGCGCGGCGAGAAACTCGTCAGGTCATGTCATCATGTATGCTGACACCATCTCGGAAGCGATGGACTACGCTATAAAAGAGACCAACCGTCGTCGCACCATCCAAGATGCATACAACAAAGAACACGGCATAATTCCGAAGACTATTCAAAAAGCTATTCGCGATGTCATAAGTAACACCGTCGAAGATAAAGACAAGGAGAAGATGAGCAAAGAAGATAAAAAGAAACTCATCATCAGGATAGAATCGGAGATGAAAGAGGCGGCTAAGAATCTAGATTTCGAACGTGCCGTCGAATTGAGAGATATATTATTTGAATTGAAGAGTGAATAAAAAGAGGAGAAATATATGAAAGCACTTATAACTGGAGCTTCGAGTGGAATAGGCGAGTCGATGGCTTATTACCTAAACGATTTAGGCTACTCCCTCGTACTCGTCGCCACTGACGAAGAAAAACTTAAGAAAGTAAAGAACAAAATAGGCGCACCTGCCACGATAGAAGTATGCGATTTGAGATATGAAGAAAACGTCTTCAACCTATATGAAAAATACAAAGATGAAAAACTGGACTTGCTCATCAACAATGCCGGCTTCGGCCTTTTTGGCGACTTCAAAGATACCGACCTCGATAGAGAATTAGAGATGATAGAAGTCAACATCAGAGCCGTTCACATCTTGACTAAATTGTTCCTGCAAGATTTCGTCAAAAGAGACTCCGGCCGCATCTTGAACGTGGCTTCAAGCGCAGGATTCATGGCAGGACCACACTTAGATACCTACTATGCGACGAAGAATTACGTTCTCAAACTCACCCTAGGCATCTATGAAGAACTGAGGCGCATTAAATCGAACGTCCACATCAGCGCCCTCTGTCCAGGACCGGTCGATACCAATTTCAATCGCGTCGCTCATGGCATTTTCAAAATAAAAGGCCAAGATAAAGACTACGTAGCTAAAGTGGCTATCGACAAGACTTTAAAGAACAAAACCGTTATCATACCCGGTCTCAAGATGAAATTGGCCATCTTTTTCCAGCGTTTTATACCTACAAAACTGTTACTCAGAATGACATACAACATTCAAAAACGTAAAACCAAATAAAAATTGATAACATAATCACTGTAAAATGTTATAATATACTAGAAAAACGAAGGAAGTGATAAGTTTGAAAACATATGTTATAGGACACAAAAATCCCGACACCGACAGCGTTACCTCTGCGATAAGTTTGTCGTATTTAAAAAATAAATTGGGTCTGGACACCGAGCCTCGCGTCTTGGGAGAGATAAATAAAGAATCCAAGTTCGCGCTCGATTACTTCGGAATTTCACATCCTAAATTTCTAAACGACGTCAAAGTACAAATCGAAGATGTGCCTTTTCGACGCGACATCATGATGAACGAAAATAAATCCATCTATGAAGCCTATACCTACATGGTCGACAACGGTTTCACCGGTTTGCCTGTCGTCAAGGATAAAAACAAATTCACGGGTTATGTCTCCCTAAAAGAGATAGCAACTGATTTCATCCGCGGAGACTTCGATTACTTAAACGCCTCTTATGAAAACATCTTAAATGTGCTCGACGGCGAAGAAGTGTTGAAGTTCGACGAAGAGATAAAGGGCAACATCATGGCTGCTACATTCTCGAGCGAAATATTCATAAGAGAGACTAAACTTACGAGGGATACGATAGTCATCGTCGGTGGTCGTAAGCACGTGCTTGACTACTGCATCAATAAAAAAGTTCGCTTGATAATATTGGTCGGCAACCAAGCACTGACGACTGAAGAACTCGACGAAGCACGCAAAAACGAGGTAAATATTATCATCACAAAAAAGAAGAGCTTTGAAGTCGCCAAACTGGTCGGACTTTCTAACTACATCAAAATCATCGTCAGAAACGAGACGCCGGTCACATTCGACTTAAAAGATTACTTGACCGACTTCTTCGAAGTATCGAACAAATTGAAACACACGAACTATCCGATTGTCGATAAAAAGGGGAACTGCAACGGTCTACTGCGACTCATCGACGTCAACACCTATGACCGCAAACGAGTTATTCTCGTCGACCACAACGAGGTAAAACAGAGTGTCGACGGCCTATCTGAAGCCATCATTCTAGAAATAATCGATCACCACAACTTGGGTAGCCTCACTACGAATGTGCCGATATCTTTTAGAAATATGATTTTGGGAAGTACCAATTCCATCATATTCACTCTTTATGAGGAAACTGGCATCGAAATTCCTAAAGATATCGCCGGCATCATGCTATCGGGAATACTATCGGATACTTTGATATTAAAGAGCCCAACTGCGACCGAACGCGACCGCGAAATAGTCGATAAACTTGCCAAAATAGCGGGAGTCGACTATCAAGAATACGGTTTAGAGATGTTGAAAGCTGGTTCTAGCCTCGAAGGATTGGACATCGACGAAGTAGTCTTCTTAGATTACAAAGAGTTCGAAGCTAATGATATGGGCTTCGGCATCGGTCAAGTGTTGACTTTAGATTACGAACAAGTCTTGAGCAAAAAGGACGAATACGTTGCGTTCCTCGATAAGACGTGCAAGATGAAAGGTTTTAAGATGATTGCCCTCTTTGTCACCGATATCATCAACAATGGCTCATACGTCCTCTATTCTAGCAATGCTGAGAAGATAATGTCACTTGCTTACGACAAAGAAGACATGCACGAGGGCTATTACCTAGAAGGCGTCATCTCGCGCAAAAAACAGATGGTACCTTGCATAATGACCGAACTTAACAATATGGATTAGTTGCTCTCGGGCGACTTTTTCTATGCACAAAAAGTCGTAAACATACGGTTTACACTGCACCTCAAAAGATGCTATAATTATTAAAGATGGGAAGTGTAATGGATGGAAACCATAATCGACATGAGCGAAAAAGAATATAGGGAGTTCACTGAAAATAGAAGGACCACGCACTTTTTACAATCCTACGAATGGGGAACTATTTCGAAGACGAGAGGACTGGTTCCTTACTATCTCGGTTTAAAGGATGACGGCAAAATCAAAGCGACGGCACTATTACTCAAAAAACAGTTGCCAATGGGTTACTCATATTTCTACATACCGCGGGGATTTACGATAGACTACAGCGACACTGAACTGCTCGCTCATTTCACCGAAGAGATTAAAAAATTTGCTAAAAAACACAAAGCCCTTTTCTTCAAAATCGACCCCGACATTAAATTGCACTGCATAGACGAATCGGCTGAACCGATTGAAGGAGAGAACAACTACGAGCTCGTCGAAACACTAAAGAAATTGGGATACAAGAGAAAAAAGTTGAACAAGTATTTTGAAAACATGCAACCGCGTTTCACCTTTCGCATCAATCTAACTCCCGACATAGATGAAATCGAAAGCCGCTACACGACGACGACCGTCCAAAGAATTAAAAAGGCCGAAAAAAACGGAGTATGGGTCGAAAAGGGCACTATCGATGACGTCAAAGAATTTGCCAGATTGATGAAGCTTACCGAGATGCGCCAAAACTTCTATTCCCACAACGAAAAGTTTTTCCACACGTTCTACGAAGAATTTTCTAAAGGCAATCACGTCTCATTATACTTAGGAAAAATAGACATCGCCCAAATCGTCGAAAACTATGAAAAGGAATTAAAAGTCTTAAACGAAGAGATGGAAAGTTTAAAAGATGTCGAAAGTAAAAAGGCTAATAACCGCAAAAAAGAGATATCTAAAAACATAAAGACATTAGAAGAACAACTCGAGTATTATAGAGATAAGCCGCGCGAAAAGATTGTCGTCTCTTCTTATATAATAGTCCACTATGGCAACAAATCGTGGGCCTTATATGCTGCCAACGATATGGAGTATAAAAGATTATTTGCCAATTACTTAGTCTACAAAGAGCAGATAAGAGATGCCAAAGAAAGAGGCGACGACATCTTCGACGTCTTCGGTACGATAGGTGAGCCCAATGCTCAAAACCAATTAGTCGGCTTACACGACTTCAAAAAAAAGTGGGGTGGAGAATACACCGAGTTCATAGGAGAATTCGATTACGTTCTAAAGCCTTTCATAAACTTAGCTTTTAAAACCTTAGTGCCGATAAGACATAAAATAATAAATTGGAAATTGCGAAAAGAGGTAAAAAAATGAAAAACGAATTCGTCGGAATAGTACTCGGTGGCGATATGAACAGCTATGCTGTCGCTCGCGCCTTCTACGAAGAATATAAAATCAAGACCATCATATTGGGCCAAAGACCGATATTTCCGACTAAAGATAGCAAACTGACGGAATGCTATTATAATCCCAAATTGCTCGAAGACGATGCACTCGTAGAAATGCTCAAAATGGTCGAAGATAAGTACCCTAATAAAAAGAAGATACTCTTCGGCAACACCGACTACTATGCAAGACACATAATTAAAAACCGGTCTCTTATAGAATCGATAAGTGACAACTTCATCATACCTATAACGACTGTCGACCAGTTCGACGAGCTATTCGCTAAAGACTCGTTTTACAATCTATGCGAAAAATATGGATTGGATTATCCTAAGTATACCGTCTTCGATTTTAAAAAAGACGATATAAAGAAGTATTCTGTTCCTTATGAATATCCCGTCTTCATCAAACCGGCCGATACCGTTTTATATGCCAACTATACTTTTAAGGGTAAACAGAAAGGCTACAAGATAGAGAATCGCAATCAGTTCGAGACAGCCCTTACAAATGTTAAAGAAAGCGGCTACGATGGAAAGTTTATCGTTCAAGAGTATATCGAAGGATCAGATGATACGATGTTCGTCTACACTGCCTACGTGAACAAAAATCATAAAGTGAAAGCTATTACAGGTGGAAAGATACTCATGCACGATAGAACTCCCGGCTTGATAGGTAACTACAACGCCATTACGAATGCCTATGACGAAAATTTAATCTCTAAACTCAAGAGTTTTCTCGAAAAAATAGAATTCACTGGCATTTGCCACTTCGATATCCAATACGACAAGAAGCGAAAAAAGTATTACGTCTTCGAGATAAACATCAGACAGGGAAGGAGCAATCTCTATACATTGGCAAGTGGAGTCAACTTGGCAAAACTGATAGTAGACGACTACATCTATGATAAAGATGAAGAGTTCTTCGTCGGCCAAAAAAAATTTACAGTCAGCGTTCCACCTAAATGCGTCCTGAAACACTTCCTGAAAAGGAGCGGCCAGAAGTATAAAATTAAAAACTTCCTGCGCTTTGGTCTAGCCAAATACGATTTCAAGTTTGTAAGACTATATTACCAATTCAGATGGGATGTCGGCATCGTAAAAGAATACATAAAATATAATAGACCTCTTGCGAAACTAAATATCTAAACAAAAATTGTACAAAGAACATA
>CAZXXI010000062.1:0-7604 GCA_964644815.1 uncultured Muribaculaceae bacterium | reverse complement strand
TTGCAAAATTTTACTCTAAATGAACACTTTCTGTGGTATAATATGTACTCGAAAAGAGGTAATCGATATGAAAGTTAAAATGAGATATACCAAGAAATTAACTATAGCTGGTTTGAATGCGCGCGATTGTGCATTGATATGGACAGCTTTTCGCGATAGTTCGGATATCGAGGTCATGCACTTTAGAAAAAGAGGCTTGCAACAGCCTATAACTGAAAAGGGGATAAGTCTATTCGGTAAAGTACTCGGAGTAACTGGCTATTACGACGATTTCGTTTCAGTCAGTTCTATATATATTAATCCCACTTCTGTAACATTAAAGTGTAAGAGTGCCGATGGAGTGAATCAGTTGATTTCTTATGATTCTACTCAGATTTCTAAGAAAAAAAGAATCGAAATTATAGAGCCTAAGAGTGTCACTATAGTCGAATTCGAATTAAAAGGAAAGTACCATATGGATGGCGAAGTTCAAGTCAGAAGGGCTAAATTGAAGAGCAATTCAGAATTAGCGAAAATGTACGCACAAGCATATCCACCAACTGTTGTGGTACCTAGTGGTCGAATAGAAAGGGTTGAAGAATTACAAAAAAGAATAGATGATTTAAAGGATGTAAAAAATACTCTTTTAAACAGTGGCCAATCGGTTGAGTCTCCAGCTAAAGATTGTCAAAAGACTATTTAGAACTTGTCAAAAGTTCTTTTCTTTTGCTAAAACTAGTACAAATAACTAGCTACTAGCATATTTTAAAATAGGAGGTTTAATTAGAATGGCATATTATAAAGAAATAGTAACCAAAGCGGTTGTGGGGAAGGGGAAGAAGGCTACTACCCAGAAATACACTATTAAGCCTGAAGAGACACCTAATACTGTCTTAGGTTGTTGGATTATCAATCATAAATTCAACGGTACGACGAACAACAATGATATATATGTTAAGGGATCTTATGACGTCAATGTTTGGTATTCATATGATAATGATACTAGGACGGGCGTATGCACTGGAACTTTTGCCTACAACGATAAAATGAATGTTCCCATCAATAATGGGAATAAACTGACGAACAATGCAGAAGTCATCGTCAGTTCTCTATCCGACCCCAATGTAATCGATGTAAGCATCGACAATGGAGCTATAAACTTCGATGTCAGAAAAGAGATGGGTATCGAGGTAGTAGGAGATACAAAAATTAGAGTTAATGCCTTAGATAATTTCGAAGACTATACAGAAATAATCGATGACGATGTTACTTCAGAGGTGTTAGATGAGATAGATCAAGAGGTTAATGAAAACTATTTAGATGAGACTGAACAAGTCGAACAAAATGAAGAAAGTATAGACTAAGCTATACTTTTTATGTGGTTTAAACTCGTTTTTCTATTAATAAAACGGAAATGAGGGTTGTAGGTGGTTCTTCTCCTTTAACAATGGCGAATAAGCACGCTAGTAGAGGTGCTGATATATTCTTTTTCGATAATAGATTATTGAGCACGATGAGGTTATCATATCCTTCTACAGTTGTCTTTTTTAGATATTCTTGAGCTTCATTATGAACTAAGAGCTTTCCAAAAGTGAAATTGCGGCTGTTAGAACTGGTCGAAGTCAATATCAAGTCGCCAACCCCGGCCAAAGTGAAAATAGAGTCGGAATTGCAGTTCAGTTCTTCTAAAATCAAACGTATCTCGGCGATGATGCGAGTTAAATATAGGCAGTTGGTCGAATCGCCGTGCTCTAAACCGTTTATGATGCCGCTTCCTATAGCGTAAACGTTTTTTAGGCAACCAGCGAGTTCGACGGCATAAACATCTTCAGTATATTCGAGGTGAGCGAGGGACAGCTAGTTCACTAATCTGTCATAATCTTCTCTTTTAGCTGTAGCGATAGTAAAACCGATAGGGTCTAGCGACATGATGTCTTTGGCAAATGTCGGTCCAGAAATGACGGCAAAGTTGTGCTCGGGCAAAATCCGTGCATGAAGCTTTGAGAACGTAGTTCCGTCTTCTAGCATGCCTTTAGAACCCAAAACGATTAGAGCTGAAGGTAATAAATAGTTTTTGATGTTGTTTAAAGAGATTTCGACGTATGGACTACTAGTCAAAATAAATATTATTTCTCTATTTTCTACAGCTTCTCTGTAATCATGTGTTAAATGGACACCTGTAGGTGCTTCTATAGCAGATATATCCTCTTTTTCAGTCCACACGATAACGTCGACGTCACAATTTTTTAAAAAGTGAGCAACGGCTAAGCCATAGACTCCCGAACCGATTATAGCAGCTTTCATCTTTTGTTCCTTCTTTCTCTATCGATCTTTTCTAAGTTGCGCTCATAAGCGTTGTTTTTGGGCACGTAGTAGATGCGCGTTTTCAATTTTTCTGGCAAGTAAGTTTGATCTATCCAATAATTTGGTGGATAGTCGTGCGGGTAGCGATAGTTCGGTGAATGTCCTTTGATGACTTCGGGGATATCGCCGATATTACCCTTGCGGATGTCGTTTAAGGCTCCGTTGATGGCCATATAAGCACTGTTGCTTTTAGGTGAAAGAGCCATTTCAGCGACGACGACAGATAGAGGTATGCGCCCTTCATCGAGGCCGATCATTTTAACAGTCTCTATAGCGGCGTGAATCTTGGGACCGATGCCAGGATTGGCAAGGCCGATATCCTCATAGGCAATGACGGATAACCTTCTAAAGATGCTATCTAAATCGCCAATCTCCAATAACATAGCTAAATAATAAATAGAAGCGTTGACGTCGCTTCCGCGAATAGATTTTTGAAGAGCACTCAAAAGCTCATAATGACCATTACCATTCTTGTCGGTATACAAAACGGGTTTATCGGCTATCTTTTTTAATAGCTCGACGGTAATCTTTTTGTCTTCACTTATGTAGTAAGCCATTTCTAATGTATTTAGAGCGCTACGGAAGTCGCCATTAGCTAGCCCGGCAATATATTTTAAAGAGGCATTGTCGATGGCTAGGTTTTCTAGAGTTTTAGAAGCTTTTTTAAGCCCTTTTATGAGAGCATCTTCGGTTAAGTCTTTGAGTTCAAATATTTGCACGCGACTTCTTATCGCGGGATTAATCGAATAGTAGGGGTTGGCGGTCGTAAGACCGATAAGGGTGATCAGTCCGCTTTCGACGTAGGGTAGAAGCAAATCCTGTTTATCTTTGCTAAGTCTATGAATTTCATCCATGATGAGTATCATGCCGCCGTTCATTTTAGCTTCTTCGATGACGATATCGAAGTCGCTTTTGTTATTGATGGTAGCATTTAGAAGGCGATAAGATAGGCCCAATTCTTGCACTAGTGCCATAGCAATACTCGTCTTACCCGTTCCCGGCTTACCATAGAGAATCATCGAGAAAATTTTCTCGTTTTTGACGAGATTGGTAAGAATGCCGTTTTGTCCGACGAGTTCATCCTGTCCGATGACATCTTTTAACTTAGTAGGGCGAGATGTGTTGGCTAAAAGTTCCATAGGTTGATTCTCCTTTACTAGATTATTATAAAACAAAAACTGGTCATTTACTAGGTTAAATGATATAATTTGATGTATAGTGGGTGATATCGAAGTGAATTATATAGAAGAATTTTTAATCGAACTCGAATACGTAAAGAACTATTCACACAATACGATTGTGGCATACCAAAACGATTTAGTAAAATTTTTAGAGTATTATAAAAATGGCGATTTGACTAGAGTTAGAAGTGCCGATATACATGCTTACATAAAAAAACTATCGGATTTGAAGGATAAATCTTTAGCACGCAATCTATCATCGTTGAGGATGTTTTATCAATTTTTGATGCGCAAAGGATATATAGTCGACAACCCTCTCGATGGGGTGAGTGGACCTAAAATAGGAAAATATTTACCAGATGTATTGTCCATAGAGGAAGTCGATAAGTTGCTCGATATCGAACCATCAGACAATTTTACTTTTAGAAATCGCTGTATATTGGAGCTTTTATATAGTACTGGACTCAGAATAAGCGAATTGGTGTCCATGAAGTTAGAAAATATAAATTTAGACGAATGTTATATCAAAGTGATGGGTAAGGGTTCTAAAGAGCGAATAGTTCCTTTAAACGACGTCTCTTTAGAGTATTTAAAAAAGTATATTCACGAAGTACGACCTAATATGCTAAAGGGTACGGTCGTCGACCAAATATTCTTAAATAACCACGGGAAGGGATTGACTAGACAAGCAGTCTTTAAAATTATAAAAAAAAGAGCAGAGGATATAGGATTGAAGAAAAATATCAGTCCACATACGCTCAGACATTCTTTTGCGACTCATCTATTACAAAATGGAGCGGATATACGCTTCATTCAAGAACTTCTCGGGCATGCCGATGTCGGGACTACGGAAATCTATACTCACATAGCTAATGAAACGCTGAAATAGAGTTACGACGAATATAATCCACGCGACAATTAAAAAAAGGAAACATATCATCGTTTCCTTATTTAGATTGATTTTTTGCATTGTTATTGCTGCGTGCAGAATTCTTGGCAGAATTTCTATTGCTGTTTGAATTTGTATTGTTATTTTTTGCATTTGCACGAGCGTTATTTTTAGCTCTACTCATAATTAACCTCCCACTATTATTGTGGCACATTATTATCTAATAATTCTTGGTAATAAGTGGAATTATAAATAAATATAATTAAGTGAAATGGGGAGTAGGGATGGAGAGTTTTTGGCCTTTTATATTGGCTTCGATAGCCGGTTTTTCGACGGTTTTAGGGTGCCTAGGCATCTTTATTCCCATTAAGAAACACGACGAATTTATAACTTTTGCAATAAGTATGTCGCTATCCGTTATGATAATGGTAAGCCTTTTCGATTTGATACCGAGTTCGCTTCCCAATATCGGTGGAAGCGCATTCTCCAGTATTGCTCTTTTTATAACATTTTTTGGAAGTGGTTATCTATTAGTTGACATATTAAACAGACTTATCGAAAGAGAGAAGGGGAGTAATAACCTTTACAAATTAGGAATTTTGAGTTTTATCGCTTTAGTGTTACACAATTTGCCAGAGGGAATTCTGACATTCATGAGTACTTACCAAGATTTCAATCTCGGATTGTCGCTTTGTATTGCCATAGCGCTACATAATATACCGGAGGGGATAAGTATTGCGGTGCCGATATATTATTCGACAGGAAGCATATTTAAGGCTCTCAAATATACTCTCTTATCCGCTATAGCGGAGCCGGTAGGAGCGATTCTCGCATACTTGATATTCAAAGATTTTATTACCGAACAGATGATTAGCATGTTCTTGATTTTAGTAGCGGGAATTATGATAACGTTATCCATAAATAAAATGCTTCCAGAGGCACTTTTATACAATAAAAAGAAGCCTCTTTATATAGGCTTTATAGTGGGAGTAATCATCGTTGCTTTGAGCTTAATCATTTTATAAGGCATTTATATAATAAACATTCACCATTGCATTGCGATATTTTATGCAATTTGATAAAATACAACTGAGGCGAAGGTTTTATGGATTTTGATTCAGTAGAGGTTAAAAAGTTGATAGAGTTTGCTTATTATTTACACGAAAAGGACATGGAAATTTATAGTAAGTACAACAATAATGAGATAGATGATGTAATAGATTTTGTTCCTTTGCTCGAAAGCGAATTTATAATGCACCCAGTAAAAAAACTTGCTAATGGATTGTTATGTAGTTACTTTATTAAAGAATACGGTCATAGTTCAGCAATTCCATCTATAATATTGGATGTTATCGTGGGTAAGTATATCGAAGAGGGATTTATATATGATACAGCGGTCCGTTTTCATTTCGACGGAAGTTTGAATAATAAGGATATTTCAGAAAGAGCGTTGCATGTTGTGATGTTAAAACCCGATTTATCAGAATGTATACAGCCTGATTTCCCAATTATAAGAGGAAAAAAGAGAAAGGGAATATTTGATTATGATAAAAATATTCCAAAGCTAGTAATGGACGGTGGTTATGGGGACTTCTTTGATGATGATAACGTTTTTTCTAAACTAGACGAAAAAGAAAAATTGGAAATATTTCTTAAAGCTATGCAAACTATAGGATTTAGAAAGGATGATGTCATAGCATTATTACGGGGAAAAATGAGTGCTGATGAAGTATTCATGGCTGTTGCTCCACCTGAGATTGCTCATAAAAGAGTTCTTTGTTGGAATCAACGTAAGTACACTTTTTCGGATAATGTTTTAGTAAGCATTGAACCTTTAGATGCTGAAGTGTATGCCGATATCGGCGCATCATTAGATGAGCTGCCATTTCCTTTTTCTGGGCCGGCAATTATAGATGCTGCTTTAGTTAACACCTATGGAATAGATTTTGGTGAAAATGCTAGACGGCATAGATTAGTCAATGTAAACTGTAAAGAAAAATCGATTTATTGTGCTAAACTTAAAAACGCAATAATTGAAGAACCAATAGATTTGGCAAAAGTAGATGCCACTGATACCGAATTTGGTCACCAAGTAATAATGAATTTAGATAAGTCTATTG
This sequence comes from uncultured Muribaculaceae bacterium, assembly GCA_964644815.1. GTDB lineage: Bacteria > Bacillota_I > Bacilli_A > RF39 > UBA660 > RUG11867. The sequence goes on along the minus strand of CAZXXI010000062.1, from coordinate 1,071 downwards.
GCAATCTGAGGCATACTACGTTTTCTTATGCCGTAGATATTTATGGTAATAAGTTTAACATTGACATGTATGGAAGATTAAAAGAAGAATCTTTATATTTTAATGAAGAAATAACATCAAAGCAAGAAGATTCTATAGAGAAAGAAATAGACGTCATGTCTGATGCTAGCAATTATGAAGCCGTGATTGAAGGATTTAATAACGGTGCTGAAGGAGTAGGGCTAGTCAGAATGGAAGATATGCTTACCATCGATGGGGTACCAATATATAAGTCTATTTTTATATTAGATGATGAGGAAAAAAGAAGAACTGCCATAGAAAATTGTGTTAAGATTCAAAGAGACAGAATTGCAAAAATATTAAGTGTCGCTGATGGAAGAAGAGTTGTTTTTCGATTACTCGATGCTAAATTAGGCGAAATATTGACAGAGGAACAAATATATAGGTCATTCTTTAGTACTCAGGAGCTCAGAGGAGATGCGGCACTTTGTAGATATCCAGAGTTTTTGGAAGCTCATGTACGAGCTATTTTGGAGACTGCATCCAAAATTGAAAATGCGACTATCGATATACTAATTCCTTTGAATTATAGCCTCTTTAGTATTGAGACAGTGAAAAAGGTTTTGAAAATAGTTTCTGAAGACATTGGATATTACAATTCTCGAAGTGGCGCGATGGTGGAATATGTTTGGTTTGTAAATAGAATGGATAATATTGCTAGTAAGGTAGATTTTATTGCGATTGGGTTGAACGATTTAACAGAAGATGTAATAGGCTTGCCAAGACAAAGCCGTCATAAATGGTTCGCTTTATTGAATAATAGTGTAAAAGATGTTATAAAAGAAGGGGTATATCGAGCAAGAATTGCTAAACCTAACATAAGAATTGGAATTTGTGGACTGCATACAAATTTTGCGGAAAATTTAGATTTTTTTAGAGAGTTACAAATCGATTATATAACTTGTAATGCAAATTTTATACCAACCGCAAAAAGATTAGTTTCTATTGATGGACAACGAAATGGGTTTAGCATGGTAATGAAGCAAAATAGTGATAAGGCTTCAAACAAAT